>JAHDGB010000083.1 GCA_020627885.1 Flavobacteriaceae bacterium
ACGATAAGTTGTTACCTATGAATACAGGTGCTGAAGCTGTAGAAACAGCTTTAAAATTATGTCGTAAATGGGCTTATGAAGTTAAGGGAATTAAAGAAAATGAAGCTCAAATTATTGTTTGTGAAAATAATTTTCATGGTAGAACAACTACTATCATTTCCTTTTCTAATGATCCAGTAGCTCGCGAAAATTTCGGACCTTATACTAAAGGTTTTATAAAAATAGAGTATGATAATTTAAAAGCTTTAGAAGAAGCATTAAAAAATAATGCGAATGTTTCAGGTTTTTTAGTGGAGCCTATACAAGGAGAAGCAGGAGTTTATGTGCCTTCTGAAGGGTATTTAGCAAAAGCAAAAGCATTATGTGAAAAATATAATGTATTATTCATAGCAGATGAAGTACAAACAGGAATAGCTCGCACAGGGCGTTTATTAGCTATAGACCATGAAAATGTAAAAGCAGATATTTTAATACTTGGTAAAGCACTTTCTGGAGGTGCCTATCCGGTTTCTGCTGTATTGGCTAATAATTCAGTAATGAATGTAATAAAACCAGGAAATCATGGTAGTACTTTTGGCGGTAACCCCATAGCTGCAGCTGTAGCCATAGCAGCTTTAGAAGTCGTAAAGGAAGAAGAGTTGGCTAATAATGCGAACGTCTTAGGTGAATTATTTAGAAATGAACTTGATAAATATATTTCTAGCAGTAATATTGTTACTGCGGTAAGAGGAAAGGGACTGTTAAATGCTATTTTAATTAATGACACGGAAGATAGTGATACTGCTTGGAATATATGCTTAGCATTAAGAGATAACGGGTTATTAGCAAAACCTACTCACGGAAATATTATTCGTTTTGCACCACCTTTGGTTATGAGTGAAGAACAATTACTAGATTGCGTTAATATTATAACAACAACATTAAAGCAGTTTGATTAGTAAAGTGTTAGATAAACTTATTGTAAATAAAAAGAAATCGTCTAAAATTATTTTTTAGACGATTTTCTTTTTTATATTTAATGGTGAGTACATTTTACTTTTCGAGAATTGGAGTTTAAAAATTAATACTGCTCTAACAATTTTAAAACTGTTTGTTTATAACCCCTACTAATAGATAATGCTTTATTTGCAATAGTTATATGTTCGTTAGTAAATGACGTAATGTTACTAATAGAAACAATAAAAGACCGATGTATTCTTATAAATTGTTTTTTAGGAAGTTTGGCTTCAATTGCACTTATGGTTTCTCGTGTAACAATAGTTTTTGAGTTCAGATGTATTTTTATGTAGTCACTATAACTTTCAATATAAATTATAGAAGAAAAATCTATTTTTATCATTTTACGGTCAGACCTTACAAACATAAAATCATTTAATTCTGGAGCTTTTACAATTTTTTTTTTTGTACTGTCGTGTACTTCAAAATAAGTATTTATTGCCTTCAATAATCTATCAAAAGAAATAGGTTTTAATAAATAATCTACAGCTTTAAGCTCAAAACCTTCTACAGCATAATTACGATATGCAGTAGTAAAAATAATTTTAATGTCTTTATTTATGGATTTTGCAAAAGCAATACCAGATATTTCTGGCATATTAATATCAAGAAAAATTAAATCTATTTCATTGTTGCTAATATAATTAAAGGCCTCAATAGCATTGTTGCAGCTTTTAACAATAGCAATATTATTTATTTTTGATAAGTGTGTTGCGATAACTTCTCTAGCTATGGCTTCATCATCTATAATAAGGCAAGAAATAGAACTAGGCATAGAGTTTTAGTTTAGTATTTAGGCTTAAGATTACTTCAAAAGTGTCATTAAATTGGTTTATGCTTAAGGTGTATTGGTTTTTATATAATAACTCTAATCGTTTTTTTATGTTTTCTAAACCGATACCTTTTTTATTGCTAGTATTGATTTTTGAGGTGTTTTTAGTAGAGAAAATTAACACTTCATTTTGGTATGAAATATTAATTTTCACATTAAGCTTCCCATTTATTATGTATCCATGCTTAAAACTGTTTTCTACAAATGGTATTAGCAACATAGGTGCAATTTTTATTGTTTCAGGCAATGTTTCACAATAAAAAGAGACTTGTAAAGTCTCATTAAAACGTAATTGTTCTAGAGCAACATAATCTTTTATATGATTTATTTCTTCTGCTAAACCTACAAAAGGTTTATCGGCTTGATATAATAAATAATCTAATAAATTTGATAATTTTAATATCATTTCTGGGGTTTCCTCTGCTTTTTTTAAAGCAAACCCATATATCGTATTTAATGTGTTAAATAAGAAATGTGGGTGAATTTGCATTTTTAAATAATTTAATTCTTGCTCTTTTAGTTTTAGTTGAGTTTCTAATATTTTTTTTTCAAGCGTATTGGTTTTTGACGTGCTTTGCACATTTAGCTTTAATAATTTAATGGCGCTTACTATAATAACTATAAGGTATATACCAGTTAATACATAAATAATATTTCTGTTTATTGGCCCCATTTCATTATATTCAAAATGAGATAGATATGAAATGCTATAAAAAATAGAAATAAAAATAGTATACGCCGAAATTACTAATGCATATAAACTGTATAATCCAAATTTATAATATCGTTTTGTTAATAGGTAATTAGGAATTAGTTTATATATAAAGGTATAGGTTGTGGCTATCGTTGCTGGCATTAAAAAAGCTGAAAAATGGAGGACATTAAAATATTTGCTATTACCTACACCAAAAAAGTAAGCATAGAAAAAAAGAACACCTATCCAGAATATAATATGGATTGCTATTTGTTTCAGTTTTTTTGAAAGAAATTCTTTTTTTAGCATTCTAATGTATATAACCTTACAATAATACTATATTTTTAAATATCAATTTTATTTTGTAGACTAATGACCAGATTTGATATCGTTTTAACTGTATTGTTAAAGACTTGCTTAAATTGGTTATCTATCGCTTTTGTTATTATTTGATTGTTAAATAAAGGTAGGTTTGTGCTATACAAATTTAAAAACGGTTAATTATGAATGTATTATCAATTAAACTATTTAATTATTTTTTGGTGCCGAACCTTTTTAAAGAAGGTGGCTATTTTTTTATGACATTAATTTTAATTTGTTTATTAGCTTCTATTATTTTTAGTATAAGAGGAGTTTTAACAAGTAAAAATAATTTAATGTTGTCTAAAAAAATGTTAGCTTTATCAACCGATGCAGGCCTCTTAGGTTTGTCTCTTGGGTTTCTTGCATCTATTTTTGGGTTAATTCAAATGTTCGATGTTCTGGAATCTATAGGAGAAACAGATCCGGCTATTTTTGCGAGTGGACTTAAGTTATCGTTATTAACTGCTACTTTTGGACTTTTTACTTTTGCAGTTTCTAGAGTAGGAATATTAATTTTAAGATGGACACAAATAGAATAATTTTATATAAGAATAAATCCTAAAAATTAAGACGCATTATTTAATTACAATTAAATAATGCGTCTTAATTTTTATTCTCTATTGGGTAAATACCTTGAAGCTTGCTTGCCCATGAAAATTTCTTAGATAAACCTCATTATATATTTAATGAGGAGAATAATTCTCTTAATTTTGGACTTGATGGCCTAGGTGCATTGGGAGAAATAATATTGCCCTCAGTATCTATTAAAATAAACCTAGGAATTCCATTAATCTTATAGTCTCTAACAAATTGACTATTCCATCCTTTAGGAGCGAAAAGTTGCACCCAGTTAAGTTCTTTAGCTTTTACCATTGTTTTCCACGATTCTTTGGCCTTTTCCCATGAGCCTTTGTGGCTTTTATCATCATCTATAGAAACGCTAATAAATGTTATGTTTTTGTCAGAGTAATCTTTATATATTTTTTTTAAAGAAGGGATTTCTGCTTTACATGGCCCACACCAAGTAGCCCATACATCTATATAAACGTATTTTCCTTTTAAGCTTGAAAGAGATAGTTTACTACCATCAATATTTTCATAATCTATAAATAAGGGAGAAGGAGCTCCTTTAGGTAATGCTTTCATTATTTCAATATTTCTCTTAACGTCTTGTTTGTAGTAATTTAGCATAGGCTTTACATCTTTTCTTGACTCTGCAATTATTGTAGAGTCTATTCCTTTTGCTGCATCTATGAAGGTGTAAAATTCTTTTTCTACAGATGCTATTTCATTTTCTAAGCCAACAGAATCTAATAATTTCATTTTATCAATATCTAATAAAGATGATTCTAGCTTTATTTTATTGGCTAGAAAGGTGCTGTTTTCGTGTCCTTTTCCTGAAAAAACCAATGTTTCATCATAATTTTCTGAATCGACAGAAATTTTAAGATCAATTTCATTTTTTAAGTATATATAAGCACCATTTTTCCCATCATAGATTGAATACACTCCAGGCGTTACTTTTAATGTATCATTAAAGGTTCCATCTGTATTTACTTTAAGGGTTTTTAGTGCTTTTCTACCTTTATAAATAGTAAGAGAGTCACTATTTTTATTTGTTATTTTTCCGGATAAAGTGGCATAGTTTTTTGACTCTTCTTTACATGCTATTATTAACAAAACAGATAAGAAAACTAGTATTTTTTTCATGATTTATGAATTTTAATTATATCAAAAATAAGATAAAATTAGCAGTTAGCAGTAATTATATGCTCACGTTTTTTGTATTAAAAAATGATTTAAAAAGAAAGAATTATATAGGGGGTTGTTTTAATCGTTATAATGAGATTTTAACAAATCATTTGCCCAGTGTTTGGCGTCATCTATTGCATTAAAAATACCAAAAGGTCTCTTATAAAATAGTTTTTCTACTTCGGCACTAGAAAGTGAAGAATAATTATTTGATACTACAGCAAAACCTATCATATTAATATTCTTTGAAAGGTTATTATATATCACAGGATTAACGGAATAAGAATTAATACGCTTTGAAATATAAACAAAAGGGGAATTTTTAAAAAATAGCTTTGTAGCATTATTAACTATGTCTGTTTCAATTTCAGAAACTGTAGTACCATCCTTAATGACTCCAATAACATATTTTTCATAAAATTCTAAATCGCAAAAAGGAAGTTGCAGTAATTTTTTATTCATAAGTTAAGCTCTTAAATAAGTTTGTTTATTTGGGGTAAATAAAAAAGCATTACAGCTAATTAAAGCTGTAATGCTTACAATATAGTAAAAAAATTATGATTCTGTAGACTTCTTAGGTTTTTCAATAGATATTTTTATCTCATCATTCTTCTTGTCTAAATCCATTACAATCTTATCTCCATCATCTACATGAGAGGTTATAATTTCTTCAGCTAAAGCGTCTTCAATATATTTTTGAATGGCTCTTTTTAGAGGTCTTGCACCATATTGCTTATCAAAACCTTTGTCAGCAATGTAGTCCTTTGCTGCTTTTGTAAGTTTAAGAGTGTAACCAAGATCTTTAATACGTTTTAAGAGTTTATCTAGTTCAATATCAATAATCTTATTAATATCTTCTTTTTCTAACGAATTAAAAACTATAACATCATCAATTCTGTTTAGAAATTCTGGAGCAAATGATTTTTTTAAAGCATTTTGAATAACAGCCTTAGAATTGGCATCTTCTTGAGATTTTTGAGATGAAGTACCAAAGCCGATACCCGTTCCAAAATCTTTTAGCTTACGTGCTCCAATATTAGAAGTCATTATAATGATGGTGTTTCTAAAGTCAATTTTTCGACCTAAACTATCAGTTAAGTAGCCGTCATCTAAAACTTGAAGCAGCATATTAAACACATCTGGGTGCGCTTTTTCAATTTCATCTAGAAGCACAACCGCGTATGGCTTGCGTCTTACTTTTTCAGTAAGTTGTCCACCTTCTTCATACCCTACGTATCCTGGAGGCGCACCAACTAAGCGTGATATGGCAAATTTCTCCATATATTCACTCATATCAATTCGTATCATTGACTCTTCACTGTCAAACAACTCTCGAGAGAGTACTTTAGCTAATTGTGTTTTACCTACTCCTGTTTGGCCTAAGAAAATAAAAGAACCAATAGGTTTATTAGGGTCTTTTAAACCCGCTCTATTTCGTTGAATGGCTTTCACAACTTTTGCAACAGCTTCGTCTTGACCTATTACCTTTCCTTTTATAAGTTCTGGTAATTCAGCAAGTTTATTACTTTCTTTTTGAGCTATCCTATTTACAGGAACTCCTGTCATCATAGAAACAACATCTGCTACATTATCTTCAGTTACGGTTTCTCTATGCTGCTTAGTGTCTTCTTCCCATTTTTGTTGAGCTTGGGCAAGTTCTTTTTCTAAACGTTTCTCATCATCTCTTAAACGAGCAGCTTCTTCATACTTTTGTTTTTTAACAACAGTATTTTTTGAAAGCTTAACATCTTCTAGTTTTTTCTCTAATTCTAAGATCTGTTTAGGAACATCAATATTTGTAATATGCACACGAGATCCTGCTTCATCTAAAGCATCAATAGCTTTATCTGGTAAGAAACGCTCGGTCATGTAACGATTCGTTAGTTTAACACAAGCTTCAATGGCAGCAACAGTATAATCTACATTATGGTGTTCTTCATATTTAGATTTAATATTGTTTAAAATTTCAATAGTTTCATCAACAGTAGTAGGTTCTACAATAACCTTTTGAAAACGTCGTTCTAAAGCGCCATCTTTTTCTATATATTGTCTGTACTCATCAAGAGTAGTCGCTCCAATACATTGAATTTCACCTCGTGCTAATGCAGGTTTAAACATATTAGAAGCATCTAAACTTCCTGTTGCACCTCCAGCACCTACTATGGTATGTATTTCATCAATAAAAAGAATAACGTCATCGTTTTTCTCTAATTCATTCATAACAGCTTTCATTCGTTCTTCAAACTGCCCTCTATATTTAGTACCAGCAACAAGACTAGCTAAGTCTAAAGTAACTACGCGTTTATTAAATAATATACGAGATACTTTTCGTTTAACAATACGATTTGCTAATCCTTCGGCAATTGCAGATTTACCAACACCTGGTTCTCCAATTAATAGGGGATTGTTTTTTTTACGCCTGCTTAAAATTTGAGACACACGCTCTATTTCTTTTTCACGTCCTACTACAGGGTCTAATTTACCTTCTTCAGCCATAGCGGTTAAGTCTCGGCCAAAATTATCCAAGACGGGGGTTTTTGATTTTTTATTCCCTTTATTAGCAGGAGAATTAAAAATATCTTTAGAGTTCTCATCCTCTGTCGATGGGTCATCATCAGAGAAAGATTCTGCTTTTGGTTCGATGTAATCGTCGTCGTTTGTAAGCATATTTTTAAATTGTTCTTTAACGTTATCGTAATCAACCTTTAATTTATTTAAAAGTTTTGTTGTGGGGTCATTTTCATTTCTTAAAATACAAAGCAATAGATGTGCAGTATTAATAGAAGTGCTTTGAAATAACTTAGCTTCTAAAAAGGTTGTTTTTAATGCACGCTCTGCTTGTCTGGTAAGATGTAGGTTCTTTTTTTGATTTGAGGTAATAGAGATATTAGGATTTGCTGGGCTTAATATTTCAACTTTGCGTCTTAGATGATTTAAATCTATAGTTAAAGTATTTAAAATAGTAATAGCTTTTCCACTTCCATCTCTTAGTAAGCCAAGCATAAGGTGTTCAGTACCAATAAAATCATGTCCTAAACGTAAAGCCTCTTCTTTACTATAGGCTATAACATCCTTTACTCTTGGCGAAAAATTGTCATCCATATAATTATCCTTTGTGCACTAAAAATACTAAAGATATTAACACTACCAAAAGAAAAGATAAATATTACGAAGCAAATTTTTATGTTAATAAATTTAATTTATTGCTGAAAGTTTTAATATTGAAGGTGTTAAATATGAATACCCTAGGAATTGTTAATAAATAGTCTTAAAAATTAGATTAAAAGAGCTTAGTAGTCACTAATGAAATAATTATATTAGCACGATTTGAAATACTGAAAATAATTTAACGAAAATATATATGTCAGAAGGAGAAAAACTCATTCCAATTAATATTGAAGACGAAATGAAGTCTGCATACATTGATTATTCAATGTCGGTTATAGTATCTAGAGCTCTTCCGGATGTAAGAGACGGTCTTAAACCAGTTCATAGGCGTGTACTTTATGGTATGCATGAATTAGGTGTTAGAGCAAATAGTGCGCACAAAAAATCGGCTAGAATAGTTGGGGAAGTTTTAGGTAAGTATCATCCGCATGGAGATACTTCTGTGTATGATGCAATGGTACGTATGGCTCAGGAGTGGAGTTTACGTTATATGCTAGTAGATGGGCAAGGTAACTTTGGATCTGTAGATGGTGATAGCCCAGCAGCAATGCGTTATACCGAAGCTCGTATGCGTAAAATATCGGAAGACATGTTGGCAGATATTGATAAGGAAACAGTAGATCATCAATTAAATTTTGATGACACTCTAGAAGAGCCTAAAGTATTACCTACTCGTATTCCTGGTTTATTAGTTAACGGCGCTTCTGGTATCGCAGTAGGTATGGCAACAAATATGCCGCCACATAATTTAACAGAAGTAGTTAATGGAACTATTGCTTATATAAATAATAACGATATAGAAATAGATGAATTAATTACTCATATAAAAGCTCCCGATTTTCCTACAGGAGGAACTATATATGGTTATGATGGTGTAAAAGAAGCTTTTCATACAGGTAGAGGACGTGTTATAATGCGTGCTAAAGCTAATATTGAAGAGGTTAACGGTCGTGAGTGCATAATAGTTGAAGAAATACCATACCAAGTTAATAAAGCAGATATGATTAAAAAAACTGCAGATTTGGTTAACTATAAAAAATTAGACGGTATCTCTACAATTAGAGATGAATCTGATAGAAATGGAATGCGAATTGTTTATGTCTTAAAGCGAGATGCAATTCCTAATATAGTTCTTAATAAGCTATATAAATATACAGCTTTACAATCTTCATTTAGTGTAAATAATATAGCCCTTGTAAATGGAAGGCCTCAATTATTAAATTTAAAAGAACTTATTCATTATTTTGTAGAGCATAGACATGAGGTAGTTGTTAGAAGAACGACTTATGAATTACGCAAAGCAGAAGAAAGAGCACATATTCTCGAAGGGTTAATTATTGCTTCAGATAATATAGACGAAGTTATTAAAATAATTAGAGCCTCTTCTAATGCAGATGAAGCCAGAGCTAATTTAATTAAACGATTTAAGCTCTCAGAAATACAAGCAAAAGCAATTGTTGAAATGCGATTGCGTCAGTTAACAGGTTTAGAGCAAGATAAGTTAAGGGCAGAGTATGATGAGATAATGAAAACAATTGAAGACCTTAAAGGTATTTTAGATAGCAAAGAGCGTCGTATGAATATTATTAAGGATGAGTTAGAAGTAATTAAAGATAAATATGGCGATGAGCGTCGTTCTATTATAGAATATGCAGGTGGGGATCTAAGTATTGAAGATATGATCCCTAATGAAAAAGTAGTCATTACTATTTCTCATGCTGGTTATATAAAAAGAACCTCTCTAACCGAGTATAAAACACAGAATAGAGGAGGAGTAGGGCAGAAAGCATCTACAACACGGAATGAGGATTTCCTAGAAAACTTATTTGTAGGAACTAACCATCAGTACATGTTATTCTTTACTCAAAAAGGAAAATGTTTTTGGATGCGAGTTTACGAAATACCAGAAGGAACTAAAACATCCAAAGGAAGGGCAATTCAGAATTTAATAAATATTGAGCAAGATGATAAAGTTATGGCTTTTATATGTACTCAAGACTTAAAAGATGAAGCCTATATTAATAATCATTACGTGATTATGGCTACTAAAAATGGACAGGTTAAAAAAACGTCTTTAGAGCAATATTCTAGACCACGTACAAACGGAATAAATGCCATAACTATTAAAGAAGACGACGTTTTATTAGAAGCAAAATTAACCACTGGAAATAGTCAAGTAATGTTAGCGCTTAAATCTGGTAAAGCTATTAGGTTTGAAGAGGCAAAAACAAGGCCAATGGGAAGAGGTGCTTCTGGAGTAAGAGGTATCCGTTTACAAAGTGATAAAGACGAAGTAATAGGGATGATAGCTGTTGACGATATGG
>JAHDGB010000084.1 GCA_020627885.1 Flavobacteriaceae bacterium
CACCATTAAAACACTTTAATCTTGTATATGATTTTTTAGACGAACATTTACCAACAGAGTAAAAAAGTCAATGGTTAATCGAGTAGACGGGTGGCTGTAAACTTCCCTTAATTTGTACTGCTAATTTTTCTAAATCTTCTCAAATTTACAATTAATTTCTGCATATTTAATAGGTGATAATTTGCCTAAGGCTTCATGTGGTCTAAAATGGTTATAATCATCAATCTATTGTTGGGCAATGACTCTTACTTGATCGAATAGATTCAAAAATATATTTATTAAGCACACCTCGTCTATAACTTCCATCAAATCGTTTGATCCTATATGCATTTTGAGTTGGTTTACCTGGTTGTATATACTTAAACTCAATGCCATGCATTTTACTCCTTTGTTTACTGATATTAGCAATAAATTCTGGACCATCATTAGGACTACTTGGGTAATCAGATGGAGTATACAACACCCCTTTTCCATGTATTTTTAGTTTCTCAATATTTACGTTAATTTGCTCATTTATTCTATAATACTCTCCCATAGTCCACCTGTTTCAAATTTTAATGTAATTCCAGCTGGGATTATCGAATTTCCTGAATCTAAATCTAAATTTATTATTTTACTTTTGTTGTAATAGAGCCAACTCCATTATATGTATTCTTAATAGAAGTAATAGCTTCGTTAACATCTATAGAAGTCGCTCCATATGAAAGTTCTACATGTTGTGATTGTGAATAACTAATTAACGTAGTGAGCAAAGTGAGTATTAAAACAATTTTTTTTATTTTTAAATTTTTAGTTATATAACGATCAATTTAAAAAAAACAAACTCCTAAAATACAGATATTTAAATTAAAAAAAGTTATCCAATGGTCATTTCTCTATTATAAATTTGCTTTTTTGCATATTATCATAACCAATCCCCTACTTCCCTTTCTGCCCTACAAAATGATGATCTTTTAATTTAAACATCACATTAAATGTGGTTAAACTACCATAAATACGAGTAATATACTGTTGCAAATCGACCTTTTCTTGTTTCTCTAAATTACTAGAATTTACTTTTTGTTCCATAACACGTAAACGGTCTCTAATCATAGTAATTTTATGAAAAAAATCGTCAATTTTTATTTCTTTACTCTGCAAATTTGTATCTCCAGGTTCTAAAATTAATTTTCCGCCTTTCCACTTATCGCCAATTGGTACTATTTCACTAATGTCACTATATTTTTTAAGAATTTCTCGCAAACTGCTTTCTACATCAAAAAAACTTACCGTGTCTACTTCGTCTTCGACAGATTCAATCACTTCAAATTCAGAATCAATATCAATGGTTTCTAAACCATTATTTATAAACGTTACCCAATAATGTTTAGATGTTACATTAGTAACTACACCTTTACCATATTCTATATGATCTATTCTTGAACCTATTCCTAGTATATTCATATTCTATTATTCCTGAGAAGCCAGGAGTTTTGTATTAAATTAGATTAAATTTATTTTGTATTTAAATACTTTACTAAAGTATAAAATAATTAAGAATCTTTAGAGTAAGCTTTTTAAAAAATCACTCATAACTAGGCTATAAAAAGACATCTAAAAATCATACCTTTGCCAATCTGCTAAAATTCTACAGAAAGCTTCTCTTGCTATGACAAATTTTGAAGAAAATATTGAAGTTAAAGGTGCTAGAGTGCACAATTTAAAAAATATAGACGTAACTATTCCTCGTGAAAAACTAGTTGTTATCACTGGCTTATCTGGTAGTGGCAAATCATCACTAGCTTTTGATACTATATACGCAGAAGGGCAACGCCGCTATATAGAAACCTTTTCGGCTTATGCAAGACAATTTTTAGGCGGGTTAGAGCGCCCCGATGTCGATAAAATTGATGGTTTATCTCCCGTAATTGCGATAGAGCAAAAGACAACAAGCAAATCGCCGAGATCTACTGTTGGAACCATTACAGAAATATATGATTTTTTAAGGTTATTGTTTGCACGTGCTAGCGATGCCTATAGTTTTAACACTGGCGAAAAAATGATAAGCTATAGCGACGAACAAATTAAATTGTTAATTATAGAAAGTTATAAAGGGAAACGTATTAATATTTTATCTCCAGTTGTTCGCTCACGTAAAGGCCATTATCGCGAACTTTTTGAGCAAATTGCTAAACAAGGATTTGTTAAAGTAAGAACCGATGGAGAAATTAAAGATATTGTTAAGGGTATGAAACTCGATCGTTATAAAACTCACGACATTGAGATTGTAATAGATCGTTTAAAAATAGACGACACAGTAAATAATGATAAACGCTTAGACGAAACTATAAACACAGCAATGTATCATGGAGAGGATGTCTTAATGGTTATAGATCAAGACACTCAAAAAGCACGCTATTTTAGTCGTAACTTAATGTGTCCTACTTCTGGTATTTCATACCCCAACCCTGAGCCCAATAACTTTTCGTTTAACTCCCCTAAAGGAGCCTGTCCAAATTGTAATGGTATTGGTACTTTGTACCAGGTTAACGAGCAAAAAATAATCCCTAACGATTCCATTTCAATTAGTGCTGGCGCATTAGCACCACACGGTCCTGAAAAAAAGAGTTGGATTTTTAAACAGTTTGAAATTATAGCACAACGCTACAATTTTAAGTTAACCGACGCTTATAAAACACTACCTAGTGAAGCGAAACAAATTATTTTATATGGAGGAAAAGAGAAGTTTTCAATTGAAAGTAAATCCTTAGGCATTACAAGAGAGTACAAAATAGATTTTGAAGGTGTTGCAAATTTTATAGAAAACCAATATAAAACAGCAGAATCTACATCGTTAAAACGCTGGGCAAAAGACTATATGGATAAAGTAAGTTGTCCTGAATGTGATGGTTCTCGTTTACGCAAAGAATCACTTTATTTTAAAGTTAATAATAAAAACATTTCCCAATTAGCTAATAAAGATATTGTAGATTTATCTAAATGGTTTAACGACTTAGCAAACTCACTTACAGATAAACAATTAAAAATAGCTGAAGAGATTATTAAAGAAATTAAATCTCGCTTACAATTTTTACTAGATGTTGGTTTAGATTATTTATCGCTAAACCGAAGCTCTAAATCTCTTTCTGGAGGTGAAGCACAGCGCATTCGTTTAGCAACACAAATTGGCTCTCAACTTGTAGGAGTATTATATATTTTAGATGAGCCTAGTATTGGTTTACACCAACGAGACAATGAAAAACTAATAAACTCTTTAGTATCGCTTCGCGATATCGGAAACTCTGTAATTGTTGTAGAGCATGATAAGGATATGATTGAAAAGGCCGATCATGTTATTGATATAGGACCTAAAGCTGGTCGTTATGGAGGAGAAATAATAAGTGAAGGCACTCCTAAAGAACTCTTAAAACAAAATACGCTTACTGCCCAATATCTTAATGGTAAAAAAGAAATTAAAGTTCCTAAAAAACGCAGAGAAGGTAATGGCAAATTACTTGAAATTAAAGGTTGTACAGGGAATAATTTAAAAAATATATCGGTTAAATTTCCCCTAGGGCAAATGATTGGGGTTACCGGTGTTTCTGGTAGTGGGAAATCGACTTTAATTAATGAAACCCTCTACCCTATTTTAAACGCATATTATTTTAATGGTGTAAAAAAGCCAATGCCTTACAAAAGCATAAAAGGCTTAGAGCATATTGATAAGGTTATAGATATAAATCAATCTCCAATAGGAAGAACCCCTAGAAGTAACCCTGCAACTTATACAGGAACATTTAGTGAAATTAGAAGCTTATTTGCTAAGATCCCTGAGGCCATGATTAGAGGCTACAAACCAGGACGCTTTAGTTTTAATGTTACTGGAGGAAGATGCGAAACCTGTAAAGGTGGAGGTTTGAGAGTTATTGAAATGAATTTTCTTCCAGATGTTTATGTAGAATGTGAAACTTGCCAAGGTAAGCGTTTTAACAGAGAAACTCTAGAAATTAGATATAAAGGAAAAAGCATTAGCGATGTTTTAAATATGACTATTAATGATGCTGTTAACTTTTTTGAAAATATCCCAAAAATTCATAGAAAACTAAAAACCATTAAAGATGTAGGGTTAGGCTACATTACCCTAGGCCAACAAAGCACAACATTATCTGGTGGAGAAGCGCAACGCATTAAACTTGCTACCGAATTAAGTAAACGAGATACAGGTAATACATTTTACATCTTAGACGAGCCTACAACAGGTTTACATTTTGAAGATATTAGAGTACTAATGACAGTGCTTAATAAATTAGCTAATAAAGGCAATACAGTGCTTATTATTGAACATAACCTAGATGTTATTAAAACGGTAGATTATATTATCGATATTGGTTATGAAGGCGGCAAAAATGGAGGGCAAGTTGTTGTTAAAGGCACTCCGGAACAAGTTGCAAAGCATAAAAAAAGCTACACTGCAAGATTTTTAAAAAAGGAATTAGAATAAGTTATAAAAAACATTACCAACTTATGAAATACACACATTGTTTCATAAATTGGTAATGGTACATTTTTCAGGCTGTCCAGTACCTGAAGAATGTTTGGTAATTATAGCGCATCTAATTTTGTTTGTGCAACATTTGCACTTAAAGGACCTGTTCCTGTTGGCGCAAAATACAGTTTAATTCCTCCAGATTTTTTTACCTTAAAACTTAAAAAACGAGATTGGGCTGGGACCTCACCTAAAGACAGAGGCTTATTAAACCCGTTAACGATACCTTCTCTAAGTCCTTTTAACAAATCACCATGTCCTACACCAGAAGTATGAATATGCCAATGTGCTAAGCGTGCTGTTAATTTACATTTTGTATTTGCATCTGGGTTTTTATCACTTTCAAAAGCAATTCTTAATGTAATAGTATATGATGGGTTAGGAATAAAAAAGATACCACTTTCATAATCTCCTTCAATTTTAAAAGTAACTTCACGATTTTTACTTCTTGTAAAATCATAACCAGTATTACCAACTTTATCTATCCGTATAGAATCAATATTTAAATCTTCCTTGTCTTTTACTTTATCTTTAAAAATTTTACTAAACATAGCTAATACCTTGCTCTTACTTAATGATGCAGTAGCGGGTGATACAGACTTATTTTTTTCCCAGTAAATAACACCGTTTTGAAAATCGCTAAACCACTCATTTAAATTAGGAGCGATACGAATTTCATCAGAAGTTGGATACCCATATGTTCCTCTTTCCCATCCTGTTTTTGCCCAAGTATGACGAATAGCTCCTCTCACTAGTTTTGGACCAGTTGTTGGGTGCCAATATATACTTCCATTTCCTATAAAGTGATTATACCTTCCTTTTCTATCTGGCGTAGTTGTTTCGTCTGTAACTGGCAAACTAAGTGCATTGTTTGCAGCTCCTACATGGTTATATTTTTGCCTAATTGCTCCATGCACTTCATGAGTTCCTGTTTTTTTTGAACAGTAAATATCTGCTCTTCTAAAAGTTACTCGTTTCCCTCCTTTTACTGTCGTTGGGTTATTAATGTTTGATGTTGCAGCACCTGTAAAAGTCACTCCTAAGGCCTGTGCTTTTGCTTTAATACTTTTTGTACAATCGTCACTTATAAAACTATTAGTAATTACCAATGCTAAATCGGCATAATCACCACCTTCATCTGTATTTCGAACTCTAAATTTTAGTGTTTTTGTTTTATTTTTAGAGACTAACATGCTTTTAGATGCTGTACCATCTAAATCTGTACTATTCGCAGATGTGCCTTCAAATAATTTAGCACTTTCTTTTACAGAAATTGAGCCACTAGAGTTTTGTTTAATAGTAATTGTTAACTCTATTCTTACTTCACCTCCACACTTTCCGACAAAAAATAACTGATCGGTTTTTTTTGACTTATCCAAAAATAAAGTGCCTGTGTTTTTTACGGTTCTTCTTTCATTAGAACCAAAAGTTTCATGATCTACAATTTTCATTGTAGAACGATATGATATTTTATTTTGCATAATGTATGTATTTATATGAATTATTATTAATCGTTAAAGAATTACCTCTAGAAAGCAATCAATTAACCACTCATACAAAGAAATTTATTATACGTCATAAAGTAAAGAGCTAAAACCCTTAAAATGAATAAGAAAAACCTTCATAAAAAAAGGGGTTTTCACTAAAATCACTACAAAAAGAAGTTTTATTTATAGTTTGTTATTCATTGTGTATTTTTAAATAGTATCTTAGCTCGTCATTTAAAAAAATTCACAATAAATGAGAGCAGAACAACATCCTAAAGGCTGGAATGAAATAAAAACAAACGATTCTTGGGCATTATTTAAAATAATGGGAGAGTTTGTTAATGGGTTTGAAAAAATGAGTCAAATAGGGCCATGCGTTTCTATTTTTGGGTCAGCAAGAACAAAACCAGATAATAAATATTATGAATTGGCTGTAAAAGTGGCTTCTAAAATTGTAGAACATGGTTATGGTGTAATTACAGGTGGAGGTCCAGGAATAATGGAAGCAGGGAATAAAGGTGCTAATATGGCTGGTGGAACTTCCGTAGGTTTAAATATTGATTTACCTTTTGAACAACATGACAACCCGTATATAGATAAAGATAAAAGTATAGATTTCGATTACTTTTTTGTAAGAAAAGTAATGTTTGTTAAATACTCACAGGGGTTTGTTGTTATGCCTGGAGGTTTTGGAACTCTTGATGAATTATTTGAAGCAATAACCCTTATTCAAACCAATAAAATTGAAAAATTTCCTATTATTTTAGTAGGAACAGAGTTTTGGGAAGGCATTATGGATTGGATTAAAAATACATTATTAAATAAATTTGAGAACATTAGCCCAGAAGATTTAAATTTAATTCATTTAGTTGATAATGAAAATCAAGTCATAGAAATTCTAGATTCTTTCTATAAAAAGTTTAATTTAAGTCCAAATTTTTAGATAAAAAATAATTATTAAATTTCAGTATAAAAAACTAGGATAAGTAATCATTATATAGAAAAAAAGGTTATACAAATGTTAATAGACCATCGATTTATAGAGGTTTGTACTATATTACAATTTATAATGTAAATGTTAAACCTTTTAAGACTTTTTAGATAAATTGATCCTTCGTTTTTACAACTTAATTATATTTTTATTTGTATCTGCTACAGCTATTTCTCAAAATACTATTTCTGTTAATGCTAACTTTGACATAGAAAATAGAAGTATCGTTATAGAACAAACAATTAAATACTATAACAATACTAATACATCTTTAGATGCTATTTATTTAAACGATTGGAGCAATAGTTACTCTTCTAAAAATACACCTTTGGCTGAACGCTTTGCCGAAGAGTATAAAAATACATTTCATTTTGCAAAAAATGAAGACAGAGGATATACAACAATAACTAATATTACTCAAAATAACAATACCGTTAGCTACGAACGTTTAAAAAATAATCCTGATATTATAAAAGTAATACTAGAGTCTCCTGTAGCACCAAATACGGCATATGAATTAAAATTAAATTATACTGTTAGAGTAGCTGACGATAAATTTACTAGGTATGGTATTACAAAAGAAAAAGAATTAAATCTTCGTTATTGGTATATTACCCCTACAGTATACGATGGAGAGTGGCACTATTATAGTAACAAAAACTTAGATGACTTATACATCCCTAAAGCAGATATAACTTTAAATCTTACTTACCCTAAAGCATATCATTTAATTTCAGAGTTGAATGAAAACAATACTCATTTAAATAAAGATGCTAAACAAACAGTATTAGTTGGTAAACAAAGAGTAACAACTAAACTATTATTACTAAAAAACAATAATTATAAAACCATAGAAACAGATTATTTTTCTATAAAATCAAATATTTTTACTGAAAACTTACAACCTCAACAAACAGCTATTGCTGCAGACAGGGTTACTCAATTTATAGAAAAACAATTCGGAAAATATCCTTTTAAAACCCTTTTACTTACAAATATAGACTATAAGAAGTCTCCAATATATGGAATCAATCAGCTTCCAAGCTTCGTTAGACCTTTTAGCAATGAGTTTCAATACGAATTAAAAATATTAAAAACTGCATTAAATAATTATTTAGAAAACACATTATTAATTAATCCAAGAAAGGAACAATGGGTTATAGATGGTATTCAAACTTATTATTTAATGAAATACGTCGATAAATATTATCCAGATATAAAAATACTTGGGACTTTAGCTAAAATATGGGGAATACGTGCTTTTCATGCATCAGATTTAAAATTTAATGATCAATATAACTTTTTATACCTCCATATGGCGCGTTCTGGTATAGATCAGCCTCTTGCAATGAAAAAAGATTCGCTTATTAAATTTAATAAAAATATTTCAAATAAATATAAAGCAGGTACAGGATTAAATTATTTAAATAATTATGTAGGCAAAAACAAAATAACACTTTCAATTTCTTCATATGTAAAAGAAAACAAATTAAAACCAACTTCGGCTTCTGTTTTTAAATCATACCTTCAAAAAGCGACAAGTAAAAACATTAATTGGTTTTATAATGAATATGTAGGTACTAACAAAAAGATCGATTATAAAATAAAAAAAATAAAAAAAAATAACGATTCTATATCAGTTACCATACTAAATAAAAGAAACAATACCATGCCTTTTTCTTTATTTTCACTTAAAAATGAAGAAGTCGTTTCAAAAATATGGGTTGAGGGCTTTTCTGGTAAAAAAACCATTCAAATTGCAAATACCAAAGCAAACAAACTCAGAATAAATCATGACCAAGTTATACCTGAGTTTAATTTAAGAAATAACTCAAAATCACTTAAAAAGCTACGTCTATTAAATAAACCGATTCAATTTAAACTTTTTAAAGATATTGAAGACCCAAATTTTAATCAAATTTTTTTTATGCCTGAAGCCGATTATAATTTTTATGATGGTTTTTCTCCCGGTTTAAAACTTTATAACAAAACCGTTCTTAGCAAAAATTTACTCTATAGAATTAGCCCTAAATATGGCATGAAAAGTGGAGATTTAGTTGGTGGTGCTTCTATAGTTTATAACCATAGAAGAGATAATAAAAATAATTATCGTACCAAATTTGGTATTGGAGGTAACTTTTATAATTATGCTCCTGAATTGAGTTATTATAGCTATACACCTTTTATAAGTTTTATTTATAGAGATAAAAATGATTATAGAAACAACAAGCGAAAATTTTTAAGTTTTAGGTATGTAAATATAGATCGTGAAGTAGACCCTACTGGTGAGTTTATAACAACAGGAGAACCAAAATATAGTGTTTTTAATGCAAAATATGGCATTTCTAACCCCAATTTAAAACAGTTTTCTTCATGGTTTACAGATTTACAATTGGCTGATGGTTTTGGTAAAATATCTACAACTATAGAGTTGAGAAAATTAACAGAAAAGAACAAACAATATAACCTAAGACTTTTCGCAGGTACTTTTCTTTATAACAAAACTTTTCAGGACTCAAATTTCTTTAGTTTTGCTTTAGATAGGCCTACAGATTATCTTTTTGATTATAACTATATAGGGCGTTCTGAAAGCACAGGAATTTTAAGCCAACAACTTATAATTGCGGAAGGTGGTTTTAAATCTAAATTAACCACTCCTTACATAAATCAATGGATAACTACTGCAAATATGAGTACAACTATTTGGCGATATATTATGGCTTATGGAGACGTTGGTTTTATTAAAAACAAAGGAGTAAATGCTAAATTTGTCTACGATTCTGGTATTCGTTTAAACCTAGTCGAAGATTATTTCGAACTTTATTTGCCTATATATTCTAACTTAGGCTGGGAAATAAACCAACCAAATTACGATCAAAAAATTCGTTTTATTGTAACACTAACTCCAAAAACATTATTGGGATTATTTACTAGGCGTTGGTATTAAAAATAGTTTATGAGCCATCCTTTTCTAGCTATAAAACAACTGTAATAGTATAAAATTTACTATTAAATACATTTAATAACCTTACTTTAGGCATATTCAGAAAATAGCGATATATTTTAGTACTCGCTTCAAAAAAATCCA
>JAHDGB010000085.1 GCA_020627885.1 Flavobacteriaceae bacterium
ACAATTAACCTTAATTATGTGGTATTTATAAAATGACCGGAGGCGCAGGACATATATCGGATATGAATAATAGAATGAAGCAAAATCGTTCTATGAAAACATCTAACAAACCCAAGTTTAAATCTAATAATAGAAATTTGAATTTTTCAAAAGGCGAATCTGAAAAGTTGGTTTTTAAAAAGGTTTCTGAGGATAAACTCATTCTAATTAAAAATGAAATTAGGAGGAAAGCGAAATCAGAACGAAAAAAGGAAAGTATAATCTTTACCTCAATTCTTATAATATTAATTATTATTCTGATTTTGTCTTTTAAATAAAATTTAACTTTAATTGAAAGTTTGAAATGACTGGCGAAAAAATAATAATACTGAATGCTTTTAGAAAAAATAAATTAAATATAGAGTAGATAATATTAATATTGTTTGTTAATTATTAGCAATAGGGTATTCCATTTTAATATCACTACGTTTATATGGAGAGTTTTTTTCTATAGGAACTTCTATAAAACCAAATTTTCTATAAATATATATGGCATTTTTTAATGTTGTATTCGAATAGAGTAGTAGTCTATCAATTTTTTTCTTTTTAGAAAAATCTAGACAGTGTTGCATTAGTAGTTGTCCAATTTTATGCCCTCTATGTTCTGGAGATACTGCCATTTTTGTTAATTCATAACCGTTTTCATTTTCAAGAGGCATTAAGGCAACAGTGCCAACAATCTCATTTTTTAATTTAGCAAAAAAGATATAGCCGCCTTTATTTATGATATAGATATCGGGTTTACTTAATACTTCTTCATCATAAGCTTCTACATAAAAATAAGTTTTAAGCCACTCAATATTTAAATCATAAAACTTATGAGAATATTTTTTGTCAAAAGGAATAATTATAACACTCATAATATATTGTACTCTTTCCCCTTGTAAAAAAGGAAATTTACTTAGAATTTGCTTTAATAAAATCGGTTATTAAATAGGTAATAAATTTACCTATTTGAGTTTCATTTTTTTTGGTAGCTATTGCTTCGCAAATATGTAAATAGGTTGCATTTTTATGGCTTCCAAATGTATGAATAAATTGTCTGGTTTTTTCAACAGAAAACCCACTAGGTGTTTGTTCACTACTTTTAATATTTGCAACAACATCGCAATCTATTTCTATTCCAAAAGGTTTCTTGCTAACATGTTTAAGTGCTCTCTTCATTTCTTTTTTAAAACTAAGGGTCTTTCTAACCATTAATGCTTCGTATGTATTATAATCTAAACGATTTTCAGATTCAAAACGATCAAAAATGTAAGAAGGGGTGTAGTTTTCATGTAAACCAAAAACAAAATATTTGTCTAAAAAACCTTCAGAGTATGCATAACTAAAACCGTTCCCGCTATGTCTACCTTCAAGAGCTCTAAAATCGGTATGAGCATCAAGGTTTATACAATTAATAGCCTTTTTAAAAGCTAATGCCGCACCTTTAATGTTGCCGTAAGCGTTATTATGCCCTCCACCAATAATAATGGGAATTTTTCCGGCTTTAATTATAGATGAGATGATGTTAACTACTTCTTTATCAATGTTTGATGCGATTTCTCGAGCTTTTAAAACGCTTTTTTCATTACTTTGATCGAATTTTGAGATTTTTTCTAATTCTTTAGAACAATCTAAATAACCAAGTATAGCTACAGAATCAGATAGGTTAAAATTATTTTTTTGTGTATTTAATAATGTTTTTATTACAGTATCCCACGTGTTGTAAATATTTGATTTTAAGCTATTTGTATTCGTTACAGTATCTTCGGGTAAACCAATTAATACATAATTGACGTCTAAGTTTTTAACATTTTCGTATATGTCTCTATTATCTGATAATACTTTAATATGTTCACCAAATTTAGTTTCATTCGGTCTTTTATTAAAAAAATTAGTTAGGTTTGTAGGACTATATATGCGAAGTTTAGACATTTATTTAGTATTTTTAGAGGCTAAAAATAAGATAAAAGTATTATTTAGATATATCTAAAGAATAAATATTTTTTATAAATTTTAAAAACATTATGACAGATAACAAAGTAAGTTTAGGATTAAAAATAGGATTAGGAATAGCTGTTGCTTTATTAATAGGAACTGGTATTTATACATCTTCTCTTTATAAAAGTAAGGTCGAATCAGAAAATCAGCTTATTGAAGAAAAAGAGTTAGTAATGAAAGACCTTACCGCTATGGCATCTCAATATGACCTTGCTATTAGTGAAAACGAAGTTGCAAATCAGAATTTAGAAGCAGCAAATCAAAATTTAATTGATGCTAAATCGAGAATTCAAGCACTAATTGATTCATTAGAAACTTCAGATGCCAACTTAAAAAGCTTATGGAGATACAAGAAAAAGTATTTGTCATTACAAAAGGAAATGGATCGATTATTAATTGAGAATGACCAGCTTAAAGTACAGAATGTATTACTAGCAAGTTCTTTAGATAGTACAAGGGTAGAATTAGCAGAAAAGGAGGTTTTTACAGATTCGTTAATGTTTCAAAATGTAGCTTTATCTGAAGTTGTTGAAGGTGCTGCGGTTTTAACAACAACAAACTTAAAAGGTTTTGCTGTTATAGAACGTGGTTCTGGAAAACAAATCCCTACAGAACGAGCTCGCCGTGCTAATAAAATTAAAATTTGTTTCTCTGTGGCTAAAAATAAATTAGTACAACCAGGTGACCAAGAATTATATATTCAAATAATTGACCCAAAAAATAATATCTTAGGAGGTAATGAGCAACTTCAGTTTGGAGAAGAAACATTAAATTATAGTATTATCAGTAAGTTTAATTATGAAAGTAAGAATTTAAATATTTGCGAGTTTATAGGAAAGAATGATAAAGAAGATTTTGAAAAAGGAAGTTATAAGGTAAATATTTTTAATACAAATGAACGTATTGCTGGTCATGAATTTACTTTAAGATAAAGTAATTATTACCCGTAGTAAAAAAGCTTGATCATAAAAATGATCAAGCTTTTTTATTCTAGGAGGGTTTAATACCCCGAGGCTTGCCTCTCCAGTAAATGTTTAAAGTTTAGAAACGTGTTCCTTTAAAATGCTCCGTGGGCTTGCCCCGGAGAAATTTACTTTTGGCCATGCAGTTTTAATTTAACAAAAACGATTTTAAATCTTTATAATTAGAAATATTTAGAGCTTCTTTTTTCTTTGTCATTAATGCTTCAATATTTGAAGGTAAATTTAATTTTATTTTAAGAGCATTTTCTACAGTACTAATAAATTTAGTTGGGTGTGCCGTTTCTAAAAATATACAATGCATATAGGGATTTTGTTTTATAAAGGCCTTACCTCCTAAATACCCTACTGCACCATGTGGGTCTGCTATATAATTATACTTATTAAAAATTTCTATTAATGCTAATTTTGTTTCTTCATCTGTATAACTATATGAAGAAAGATTTTCTTTTAGTTGTTTAAAATTATTTTTATATATATGTTTAATTCTAATGAAATTGCTAGGGTTACCAACATCCATAGCATTACTTATAGTTGGTATTGCTGAATTGGGCTCATAATTTCCGGTTTTTAAGTATCTGGTAACGACATTATTTTTATTATTTGCTGCAATAAAATGCTTAATAGGTAAACCTAATTGTTGAGCAATCATACCAGCGCAAACATTTCCAAAATTACCACTAGGAACAGAGAATACTATATCTTTATGAATTTTATACATTTGTTTATATGCAAAAATAAAATAGAAAAGTTGTGGTAACCAACGCGCAACATTTATAGAATTTGCTGAAGTAAGTTGTATTTTGTTTGTTAATTCATTATCTAAAAATGCTCGTTTTACCATATCCTGACAATCATCGAAAGTGCCATTTACTTCTAAAGCTGTAATGTTTTGCCCTAAAGTTGTTAATTGTTTTTCTTGAACTTTACTTACTTTACCTTTAGGATAAAGAATAACAACATTAACCCCTTTAACCCCTAAAAACCCATTAGCAACAGCACCACCTGTATCTCCTGAGGTTGCAACTAATACGGTAACTTGTTGGTCATTATGTTTATTAAAATAACCTAAACAACGTGCCATAAAACGAGCACCTACGTCTTTAAATGCCATTGTGGGACCATGAAATAACTCTAGTACAGATAGGTTATTGTTAAGTTTTACTATAGGAAAATTAAAAGATAGCGTGTCTTCAATTATATTTTTTAATATAGTTTCCGGGAGGTCAGGAACTACAAATTGTTTAATTGTTTGAAAGGCTATTTCGGTATTGCTTAGTTCATCTAACGTATCAAAAAACGATTTAGGAAGAGGAGTTATTGTTTCGGGAAAGTATAGTCCTTTATCTGAAGCTAGCCCTTTTATAACAGCATTTTTAAAACTCGTATTTGGTGCTTTTTTGTTTAAAGAGTAATAATTCATATTAATTATTAATTATTTTTATGCCATTCATATTAATAGAAGAGTTATATATATCAAATTCAATATTCGTTTTTGAATAAATTTCCCGCATAGCTATAGCTACTTCTTTAGCTTTTTGTTTGCCTTTTGACAAGGCATAAATAGATGGTCCTGAGCCAGATATCCCACAACCCAGCGCACCAATATTCATGCTTTTGGTTTTTACTAAATCAAAATTAGGGATTAGCTTTTTTCTATAAGGCTCAATAACAACATCTTCTAAAGATTCTTTAATTAAATCGTAATTATTAACATGCATTGCATGTATTAAACTGCCTAAATTTGCCCATTGCGTTACCGCGTGTTTTAAATCAATTTTTTTAGGAAGAATAGCTCTAGATTCCGATGTTTTTACTTCTATTTTTGGATGCATTATTGTCGCATACAAATCTGGCGGACATGGTATTTGCAAAATTTTTAAAGGACTGCATGATTTTACTAAGGTAAACCCTCCAAATATAGCAGGAGCTATGTTATCGGCATGTTCTGTACCGCTAGCTATAGCTTCCCCTTTCATTGCAAAATTTGTAAGCTGAGTTGTATTGTATGGTTTTCCTATAAGTTCATTTATGGCATAAACGCTTCCTGCTGCACTTGCCGAACTACTGCCTATACCACTACCAGGCTTAATATGTTTATAAATTTCTATTTCAAAACCATAATCGGGTTTAAAATCGTTTATTAAAGCTAAAGCAGAAACACCAGCTACGTTTTTCTCAGTTTCATAAGGTATTTTATGACTATAGCCTTCAATTTTTGTAATACGTATCCCTTTGGTGTTACTTTTTTTAATAACCATTTCATCTCCAATAGTATCTAAGCAAAACCCCAAAACATCAAAACCGCAGGAGACATTGGCTACAGTTGCGGGGGAGAATATTTTTATTTCTTTTTTCAATTTTATTTCTTTTAAAATGAACAATGTTTATTCTTTATTACCAATTTTGATTATATCTGCAAACAAACCAGAAGCAGTAACCTCTGCACCAGCACCAGCACCTTTTACAATTAAAGGTTGATTTGAATAACGCGAGGTATAAAACATAACAATATTATCTTTCCCCTCAAGATTATAAAATGGATGATTTATAGGAATTTCTTTTAAACCTACTTTAGCTTTACCATTGTTTAACTCGGCGACATATTTTAATTGGCATTCTTTAGTTTTTGCTGTAGAATATAAGTTTTGGAAGTGGGCTTCATCCTTAACTAAGGAGTTATAAAAATTGTCTACAGAATTACTTTTTATATTTCTTTTGGTTAAAAAAGAATCATTAGTTATATCCTCTAAGTTCATTTTTAAACCACTTTCTCTGGCCAGTATTAATATTTTTCTTGCAACATCAATACCGCTAAGGTCTATCCTCGGGTCTGGTTCAGTATAACCTTCTATTTGAGCTTGTTTAACAATATCATGAAACTTTGTTGTATCGTTAAAATTATTAAAAATGAAATTTAAACTGCCTGATAAAACAGCATGTATAGCTATTATTTTATCGCCAGAAGCCATTAAATTATTTAATGTTTGCAATATGGGTAACCCAGCGCCAACATTTGTTTCGAATAAAAAAGGGGCATTATACTTTAACGATAATCGTTTTAATTCTTCATAATTATTATAATTGCTAGAACAAGCTATTTTATTACATGCAACTACGGCAATGCTTTCTTTTAAGTAATTTGAATAACTTTTAGAAATTAATTTATTAGCAGTGATGTCTATAAAAATACTGTTCCTTAAGTTTAAGGTTTTTGCTGTTTTAAAAAAAAGATCTGAAGAAGCTTTCACTCCCTGTTTTAGTTGGTATTTCCAATTTAATAAATCAATCCCAAGATCATCAAAACACATTGTTTTAGAGTTTGACAAACCTATAACTCTAATATTTATTTTTAAATTTTTTAAGAGGTAATTGTGCTGTTGTTTTATTTGTTCAATTAATTTATGGCCAACATTGCCAACACCAGTAATAAATAAGTTTAGCTGTTTGTAATTGTTTTCAAAAAAGCATTCGTGTAACGTGTTTAAAGCTTTTTTTACATCTTTCTCAGTAATTACAACAGAAATGTTTTTTTCTGAAGCGCCTTGAGCTATGGCTCTAATATTGATATTGTTTTTACCTAAAGCACTAAATAATTTCCCACTAACACCTTGATGACTTTTCATATTATCGCCAACAAGAGCAATGATAGATAAGTTTTTTTCAACAATTATAGGATCAATTTTTTGTAATGATATTTCATATTCAAAAGCGATATCTATACTCGTTTTTGCTTTAGCTACCTCATTTTGATCTATCCCTATACATATTGAATGCTCAGAAGATGCCTGAGTAATTAAAATAACATTAATTTTATTTTGAGCCAAGGTTTCGAATAAACGTTTTGAAAATCCAGGAATTCCCACCATTCCGTTACCTTGTAAAGTTATAAGGGAGATATTATTAATATTGCTAATTCCTTTTGCCATTTTAGAAAGACCATTACTTTCTTTAGTAATTATTGTTCCAGCATCTTCAGGTCTTAATGTGTTTTTAATAAAAATAGGAATCTCTAAATTTAAAACAGGTTGAATAGTAGGAGGATATAATACTTTTGCTCCAAAGTGAGATAATTCCATGGCTTCTTGGTAAGACAATTTTTTTATTGGTAATGCTTGTTTTACCAATTTTGGATTAGCAGTATACATTCCGCTTACATCTGTCCATATTTCTAATGCATTAACTTTTAATGCAGAAGCAATAATAGCAGCAGTAAAATCGGAACCACCACGACCTAAAGTAGTCGTTTTTCCTTTTTCAGATTTTGCAATAAAACCTGGTAGTATAGTTATTTTTTGTGAAGCATTAGAAAAGTAAGCTCTAATATTTTCATTAGTTTGTCTATATTTAACTTCTGCTTTTGTGAAGTTTGAATCAGTAATAATAAGTGATCTCGAATTTTTTCGCTTAACATCAATATTTCTGCTTTTCATTGTCTCTACAATAATTAAAGACGATAGACGCTCTCCGAAACTTAATAATTTATCTGATGTGCTAGGAGATAGTTCATTAATTAAATAAATACCATCTAATATTTGTTTCAATTTTTTTAACCTATTAGTTAAATTTTCAATCAAAAGTGTGTGATTATCTGGGATTAACACTTTTGCTAATGAAGTATGAATTTTTACTATTGTTTTATATTTTAGCTTGTAATTTTTATCTTTTTGTTTTGCTAATGTTCCTGCTTCTAATAGCTTATCTGTTATTCCTCCAACTGCAGAAACAATGCATATTATTGTATCTTTTTTAGAATAATTTTCTAATATAGAAATAACTTGATTTATATTTTTTGCAGAACCAACAGAGGTTCCTCCAAATTTTAGGACTTTCATTTTTTGATGAATTGAATTTTAATATTTTTTAAGATTGTAAATTTACTTATTACAATTAGGACCGGAAGGTATATATAGTTAGTAACCCAAAAGGGTAGTAGAGATCGTTGTTGTAGAAATAACCGTCACAGCAGCATTACCAAAAAAGGTAAATGCATTTGTTGTATTATTTTGCGATCTGTTACTCATTTTACGTCTAATTACTGTCCAAATGTATTACTTTTATGCCTATAAAAAAACTAAAGCTTATGTTAATTTTATATTATAAGTTTGAAAATTAAACGAATAACTACTTTTTAAATATAAATTCCTTAACTCAATACAATAATTAAGAGGAAATAAATGACTAATTTTAATGAAAATATTTTCTAAAGAACAAATATACGAAGGCGATAAATTAACTGCTCAAAAGCAACAAATTTCCTCAACAGATTTAATGGAGAGAGCTGGAATCCAAATTTTTAATTGGCTGCATATGCGTATGCAAGGCGCTCAAGTACCCATCCATATTTTCTGTGGTATAGGTAATAATGGAGGAGATGGATTAGTTGTGGCTAGACATTTGGTAACTCACGGTTATAATGTAAAAACTTATATAGTAAACTGTAGTGATAAGCGTTCTAAGAATTTTTTAATTAATTACGATCGTATAAAAAATGTAACCAAAGATTGGCCTACATTATTAACTTGTGAGGAAGATTTCCCGGCTATAGAACAACCAGATATTATTGTAGATGCTGTTTTTGGTATTGGGATTAACCGCCCAGTTAGTAGTTGGGTAAAAGAATTGTTTAATCACTTTAGAGCTACTAAAGCCTTTGTTTTATCTATTGATATTCCATCTGGTTTGCATACAGATAAAATGTCTGACGATCCAGAAACTATAGTTAACGCAGGTTATACTTTAAGTTTTCAAACACCTAAACTCGTATTTTTTCTTCCAGAAACTGCAAAATACACCCAACAATGGGAAGTTTTAGATATTGGTATAGACCCCGAATATTTGTATGCTACACCAACTGAGGCCAGTTTAATTGGTAAACATGAAGTATTACCATTATATATGCCTAGAGGTAAATTTTCTCATAAAGGCAATTTTGGACATGTTTTAGTTATAGGTGGGAGTTATGGGAAAATAGGAGCTGTAAATTTATCTAGTCGTTCTGCATATAGCGCAGGAGCAGGAAAGGTAACTGCATTTATTCCAAAATGTGGTTTTACGGCAATACAGACTGTACTACCTGAGGCCATGGTAATTACAGACAAAGATGAAGAAATAATTACGGAAATAGATTTTGATATAAAACCTAATGTTATTGCTTTCGGTATTGGAATTGGTATAGCTCCAAAAACGATCACAGCCTTTGAAGCTTTTTTAAAAGTAAATAAGATTCCATTAGTTATTGATGCAGATGGTTTAAATATTTTGTCTAAGAAAAAAGCATTACTTAAATTATTAAAACCACAAACAATATTAACGCCTCATCCTAAAGAATTAGAACGTTTAATTGGTAAATGGGATGATGATTTTGATAAACTCCTTAAAGTAAAGGCTTTTTCTAAAAAGTATGATGTCATAGTTGTTATTAAAGGGGCAAATACAATTACAATATACGAAGAAATGTTGTATGTTAATTCTACAGGTAACCCAGGGTTAGCAACAGCAGGAACAGGAGATGTACTTACAGGTATTATAGCTGGTTTAATGGCTCAAGGTTATGGTGCCTTACAGGCTTCTATTTTTGGGGTTTATTTGCATGGGAGATCTGCCGATATTATATTAGAAGATTTGGGATATCATAGTATGATGGCTTCTCATGTTATAGAAGGACTATCTGAAGCATTCCTTGATTTATTTAAACAACCAGAAGAACCAATAGAAGAAGAGCAAGAAGAGGAGGAGGCTTAACAGGAGAAATCATATAAATGAAGGAAAATAGAGCCGTAGAGGTATTTTATTTCATTTCTTTAATTAAATCCCAAACTCGTAGTCTCCTACTATAATCTTCTTCATTAATATCTTTAATAAAACAGTATTTACTCACTTCGTTATTTTTTACTTTATTAGACAATTCTTGTGCGGTAAAAGGACCGTACTCTTCAGAGTCTTCTATGTAGTAAAACTGATGACCAGAAATAATACTGTTAGCCTTTGCTTTATATTTTTGTTTTAAAAATTCACCAACATCATCAAGAGTATTAATTTCATTATCATAATCGCTTTGGTTTAAAAAAAT
>JAHDGB010000086.1 GCA_020627885.1 Flavobacteriaceae bacterium
AAAAAGAAAAAAGGATTCTTTAGATTTTAATTTTATGATTATAGTAAAAACAAAAGAAGAAATAGAATTAATGAGAGAAAGTGCATTAATTGTTTCTAAAACTTTAGGAGAAGTTGCTAAACTTGTAAAACCAGGAGTAACAACATTACAATTAGATAAAATCGCAGAAGAATGCATTAGAGACCTAGGCGCTATTCCTGGTTTTTTAGGATTGTACGATTTTCCAAATACGCTATGTATGAGCCCAAACTCGCAAGTCGTTCATGGTATTCCAAACAATACTCCCTTAAAAGAAGGAGACATTATCTCTATAGATTGTGGCGCTATAAAAAATGAATTTTACGGTGATCATGCTTATACATTTGCTGTAGGAGAAATTGATTCAAAAACAGAGAAACTCCTTCAGGTTACTAAAGAGTCTTTATATGCTGGTATTAAAGAATTTAAAATAGGAAACCGTGTAGGCGACGTTGGTTTCGCAATACAAAAACATTGTGAAGAACATGGCTACGGTGTTGTTCGTGAATTAGTAGGACATGGTTTAGGAAAAGTAATGCATGAAGACCCAGAAATGCCTAATTATGGAAAACGTGGTAGGGGGAAAAAATTTATTGAAGGAATGGTTGTTGCCATTGAACCCATGATTAACATGGGGACTCAACGTATAAAACAACATAGAGATGGCTGGACAATTACAACCCAAGACGGTAAACCTAGTGCTCATTTTGAGCACGATGTGGCTATTTTAGACGGTAAACCAGAAATACTCTCTACTTTTACCTATATATATGAAGCTCTTGGAATAACTTCGACTGAAGAAGATGAATTTAGACAAAAAGCTTTAGTGCTTTAATACTCATGAAGAAACTCTTCAAAACAATTCTAAATACAATTCCTCGACCGCTTCTTATTAGATTAAGTTATATTGCTAGCCCCATACTTGCTTTTTTTTTAAAAGGAAGTACATATACTGACCCTATAGATGGTAAAAGTTTTAAAACTTTTTTACCTTATGGCTATGGAAAACAGAGAAATAATGTACTTTCTCCTTCTACATTATCATTAGAACGTCACAGGCTATTATGGCTATATTTGAAAAATGAAACTAACTTTTTTAAACCTACTTCTAATAAATTAAAAGTATTGCATTTTGCCCCAGAACAAGCTTTTTATAAACGATTTAAGAAATTAAAACACATCGATTATACTACCACAGATTTAAATTCGCCTCTAGCCGATATTAAGGCCGATATATGCAACCTTCCTTTTAAAAATAATAGTTATGATATAATATTATGTAATCATGTTTTAGAACACATCCCCGATGATACCAAAGCAATGAAAGAGCTATTTAGAATATTAAAACCAGGAGGGTTGGGTGTTTTACAAATACCTCAAGATTTAAATAGAGAAATTACTTTTGAAGACGACTCTATAAAAGATCCTAAAGAACGAGCTAAAATATTTGGACAGTACGACCATGTAAGGGTTTATGGCCGTGATTATTTTGATAAATTACGAAATATAGGTTTTTCTGTAAATGAAGTTAATTATACAAAAACACTTACTAAAGAATCTATAAAAAGATATTGCTTAGCTGATGGTGAAATAATCCCTGTAGTGAGTAAAAAAAAACATTAGTTCTTAAGATAAACACCTATTAGGTTTATTGTTTATCTGCTATAGATTCGACTTTATAAGTCTTATCTCTAACTTTTATAATTTCCCCTTCTCCTTTATACTTCTTTTCTACTATTTCTTCTGTTTTTATCGCACTACTACGTTTGTCTAGCCACCAAGTTTCTTTGGAACTACTTGCCTGAATTCTGCCATTATAATAAGCTCCTAAATAACTCATAGTACGCTTTTCAGAATTATCATCTCGTTTATTAAAAGCATATCCATAAATAGAGTAATCTTCTTTAAATAAAGGATATATATCTCCTCCTAAATGAGCTCCTAAAACAATCCATTTTTCTCCCATTTTTATTTTAAGCAAATCTCTATTTTTGTCAATTTCATACTCTATGTTACTTTCTCCTAGAGCTTGTATACGTTTTAACAATTCATTTGCTGTAGGTTTTGCTATAAATTCACCTCTATTTAAATCGAACTTAAGTACATTTAAACTATTATTAGGGTAAGTTATTAAAATACCATTACCTCTTGGCTTCATTACTTTTCCATATGTAGAAGACAAACTATTGTACTCCCTAACTGGAGGCAGTATAAATCCGAAATTTATATTACTATTAAAGCAATATAATTTAGTAGGATATTGTTTTCTATCTTTAAGAATAATATATCCATCATACGCCACAAAATCCTTATACTCCTCAGGATACAAAAAAACGCGACCTTGATCGTTTATTAACCCTAACTTACCCGATTTCTCAAAAATAGCTACACCATTTGAATTAAAAGGGTATATTTTATCTGCGTTAATTGTAGAAGGATAAGCTTTTTGTTCAGCAAGTTCTAATTTTGTATAACCTCCTTTTTTTCTTGGTGAATAACTTGTTGTAATTCTCTCAGATACAACTTCTTTAGGTAAAGAAGGGTTTTCTATAATATCCGCTGGAGCTACTAATTTGGGTTTATTTTGTGCAACTTCTTTAGCAAGAGGTATAGATGATGCCTTTTTTACTTCTTGAATAATTGGTTTAGATGCCTTTATTTCAACATCTTGAACTGTACTATTAGACGATACTTCTATAGTTTCATTTTTATCGTTTTTTGTACCTTGTTCTCCTTCCAGTTTATCTAAAATATCAACATATAACTCCAACATACTTAAATATTCATCGGTAGTTTTATCTGTAGCTAATCTAAAATAATCTTTACTATAGGCTTTAGCTTTACTAAAATTATTAGCCTTAGCAAACAAAACCATTCCTAACTTAGGAATAGAAATATCTGTATTACTGCTTAAATCTATATATTTTAATGCCTTTACGTATGATTTTACAGCTTCAGATGTTTTTTGTTCATTAAAATTTTTTTCCGCCCTTTTAATATATATACTAGCAATTTCTTTATTTGTTTGGGAATACATTAACGCTGAAAAACAAAAACAAATAAGTAGTATAATCTTTTTCATGGTATTTTTATTTAGGTCCATAATAGCAGGACCAAATTCGTGAAAAAATATTTACAAGCCTAGAAGATCACTATAAACTCGTTAATTAAAGCCTTAATCTCGACAAAAAGTAGGGAATTCATTCTCATATTAATCAAAAAATCCATTTACCGCCATTGTTTCTAACTTATTATTAGCATTTTCAATAATAAAATAGGCTTTTATTTCTGGTTGTGTTTTCAAAAATAGCAATGCTTTTTTTAGCCCCATTACCTGTAAAGAAGTAGCATAACCGTCAGCCAACATACAAGTCTTTGTTATTACTGAAACACTTAAAATATTAGTCTTCGTAGGATAACCAGTTTTTGGATCTATAATATGAGCATACTTTTGCCCATTTGCATCTATTTTAAATTTCCTATAGATTCCAGATGTTGCCATTGAAGCATCCTTTAGAACTATTGTTTTTGAGTAAGTAATAGTCTCATCAAAATTAGGATCTTGCAAACCAACTCTCCAGCCAGACTTCTTTAATAGATTTATCCCTTTAGACCTAACCTCCCCTCCAATTTCTATTAAATAATGATTTATATTTCTGCTATTTAAAAATTCTGCAATAATATCTATTCCGTAACCTTTAGCTATGGCATTAAAATCAATATACGTATTAGGAGTTTTTTTAAAAAGTTGTTTGTTTTTTATAGATACTTTGTCTAAACCTACAAAAGCCATTAAACTATCTATTTTTAAACTATCAATTATTACCTCGCTCTTTTCTGCCCCAAAACGCCATGTATTTACCAACTTACCAATTGTAGGGTCAAATACTCCTTGCGTTTCTTTATATATCTTTTTTGAAGCATTAAAAACAGTTTCAAAATGCTTATCAACAAACTTTGATTCATTTCTATTAATTTTTGAAATATCAGAATTCGTTTGATAATTAGACATTGATTTATTTATTACATAAAAAAGACTATCAAATTGTTTTTGATAATTAATAGTAGACGTATAAGATATTGAATATGATGTGCCAAAAATTGGCCCAGACAACCTCATTGTATTTTGCTTTTCTTTACACCCAATGATTACCCCAAAAAACAACAAAAAAGACAGCAGTTGCTTCATTTTTAATTTAAATTTGTTTCGAGCAATTGTAAACCACTATATTCAAGCAAATATTCCTCATCTAAATAAAGAGGCAGATCTTTTCCATCTGGGTTTCCTAAACCCACTCCAGCATATAATACTTTAGCATTTTGTTTTCTTGCATGTGCCTTAAAAGACTCCATCCAAACCACATCATAATTATTAGCATTGTCGGGAAGCGTAACAGCTTTTACTATAACAAAATAATACTGTTTCTTTTTATCTATACAAACAAACTGTGGGTGTTTTTTTAGTTTACTATTAACAGAGATAAACTCAAAACCTCTGTCTTCCAACTCTTTACCCACATAGTTCATTGCTAAATTATGTAATTCTTGCTTGGATAATGGTTTTTTCATCTGCATATAATAATACTTAAAAGGTAGTAAAAAATTACTATATCCATTTTGATTTTATTAAACTAATAAAGTTCTTCACTAAATATAAAGGAAATAATATATTAAGACAAAAATAAAAAACCCACAGCTTATTAATATAATATTCTCGTAAAATTTATTTTTTAAATAATTATTTGGAAGTAATTTATTTAAACTTCACATATTCTGAATTCCTAAATGTGTAATTTGAAACCCCTATTTTTGAATTCAATTTTAAATCATACCATGGTGATAAATTAGTATTTTCAAGATTCTTAACTAAGTGGACACTTTGGGCTGGAGTATTTCCTTGAAATAATAAGTATAACTTATTACCATCTGTATCTATTATTTCATCACAAATCATAACAATATGCCCTGGGGATCCTCCTTTTATTAGCATATCTCCAATTTTTAACTCTTTATCAGAATTAATTTTATCTAGTTCATTATATAAAGACAATGTCCCTGAGTAGGTGTAAATTAAATTTAAATAATCATAAAAGTTCTCCTTAGTATAATTAGCTTTCTCTACTTTATTAAATATAACTTTATTTCCATTAATTTGGGGTCTATAGCCAGCAGAATAGTCTTTCCATGAACAATAGTGGCCGCTGGTAAAATTAAACCCTATCTCTTCTTTTCTATTTTTACTCCAAAGGTATTCACTTCTAATCCGAATTAATGCATCTGCACATTGTTGTAATCCGTTTCTAGGAACTGGAACTTCTAATATTCCTATATGCCCATTTTGCCAGTAATAAATGCTCTTATCAAAATTAATAATTTTACTTCCAAATGGTTTTAATTTATAATTACGAACATAATCTTCAAATGTTCCTTTATTATAAACTACTCTTTTATACCCTTTGGGCATATTAACCCTATTCTTTATGGTAAGACCTTCTTTATTTATCAAGTTGTATTCAATAGGTTCTTTAATAATATTACTTATCATTTTAGGTTCTCTCTTTAATTGATACCTCAAAACAATTATTACAATTAAAACAAGTACTAAAAATATAAAACGTCTCATAAATTTGTTAACGAAAGAAAACAATATTTTCTTACTTACTTTATATATTTATTTAATTTTTTACTAAATTTTATGCATAAAAAAAACTGCCTGAAAAGGCAGTCTTTTTTAAATATTTATTTTATAATTATTAATTCTCAGGTAATTGTTCTGTAAAAACATATAAATTAGGGGAAGACCCTGTATTAGATACATTTGATAGTATAACATCTTTTATAATATTTACATCGTTATTTGCGCCTTGATAACGAATTGTTCCATCCAAATTAACATCTGCAGTATTGTAAGCATCAAAAGCATATAAATTACTATTACTTGTATTACCGCCATCTGCTAATACGATATCTTTAATTCTATTTGAATCATTATCTGCTCCTAAATATCTTAGAGTAGTTCCATCATCTGCATTTCCTGCCCACATACCTATTACATTAGTTGGCATACCATAAGTACTTTGTGAATTTGTCCCAAATGCACTTGAACTTACTGCATTTGAAAAATCTGCCACTGATACTGTACTTGTTAAAGCAGAAACAACATCAGTCATAATTCCCATATGATTACGATGTTTAATTACTATGTGATAATCTTTCCCTGGGTGATGAAACTCTACTGCTGATGTTCCATCTACTCCTACAATATCGCCATCTCTTTGTAACAACGCTGATTTTGATGAAATTATTGATGTATTTGTAGTAGCATCTCTTAATTCTATTAACATCCAATCTACTATGGCATTTGCACCTGTAGTACTAAACACTGAAGCATTACATGTAGCTGCATCGGCTGGATAAGGACTCGTTGTTGGAATTAAACCTTTAACTCGTAAATCATCTCGCATTAAGCTTTCTTCCCCAGTGTTAGGGTTTATTGCTGCTCCTTGTAAAAATACTTTTGGAGAAATTAACACTTTAAATGCATCTGGGTGTCCAAAATAAAACTCACCATCAAGACCTGTAAAATTACCTGTTAAAGTAACGTTAGTGCCAAATGTTCCTAAGGTTAAACTTACTGTTTCATAATTTGTAGTTCTCAGTGCTGATAAATCGTTTCTTGATAAACCAGTAGCCGCTTCCCAACCAGAAACTTCTGCTTCTGTAAAATAAAATGTGATATTGTTATTTCCAGAAGTTGTTGTATTAGTTGGTGCTATTGTAAATACTTTATCCATAACATGATTGGCACCTGTACTTGCATTATAACTCTGAGCACTTGTTCCTGCTCTAGACACTGAAACATCTGTACATCCGTAATTAAATGTATTGTTACTTGTAATATCTAACATGACCGCTTTAGAGGTATCTGCACTGTAGATGGAGCCAGAGTCATTAATATTTATTTGATCATCAGTTGTTCCTACATTCATTACTGTTTGTACTAATACTGGAATAGTAGCAGTTATACTAACATTATCTAATAGTAATACCCCATCTGTTCTAGCAGGTCCATTACCTTGGCTTAAATGTCTAACTGCAAAATAGCCTTCTTGTCCAGCAATAGTAACAAGATCTATATTTTTAATCTCTCCTTCACTTGATAATGTATTACCACTATCAATAAGTTGTCCTCCAGTAATATTAGCTACATTTGGGGTCGCTGTTTCAGCCCAATAAACTTCATATGGTTCACTATCTAAATAGCCACCTATTCCATAATTAAAATTAACTGACGTGGCATCACTAGGAATTGTAATAGGACCTGTATAATAAAAATTATCTGGACTATAATTTGCTCCATTTCCAAGTACATTATTAGAAAGTGACCCTGGAAAAGAACTGTCTATTCCTGTATAAGTCAAACCTTGAAATCCTTGCCAATCATTAGCAGCATTTCCATCATTATCAATATTTGTCCATGTAGTGGTGTCTCCTGTTTCAAAATTTGAATTCACTAATGTTACGGTTTCGGTGCTAGAAAAAGCGTAATCATCGTTATTAATGGTATATGTTAAGGTATTTGCTCCTAGCACTGCATCTCCTCCATTAGCGTTTATAGAAAAATCCATAGTAATTGTCTCGTCTGCCTCAACAAAACTATCGTTATAAATTCTTAACACCATATTCTGTGCAGTTGTTGTACCTGCAGGAAATGTAACACTTGGAGTTAATAAATCATAATCAAGTGTATTGCTAGAAGTACCTCCTGTTATGGAAAAAGTAGCTGTAGCATCTGCTGATGCTGCTATGGCAATCGTTACCGGAATATTTACATCGATATAATTACAGTCTGATCCTTCTCCTATATTACCTAAAGGAGTTGAAAAAGCGATTTCTGGCACACATGAATTAACAAAAGCTGCTCCAACACCAACCGCGTACCATGCGTTAGTAACTGCAGCTTCTTCTGGCGAGCAATTTCCATATAAATCTGCTGCCGCAGTAATTGAACTTGTTCTAGCATCTGCATAAGTACTGTTAGCTCCCAAATATACACTATTAGTTCTCCATGCTATAGCTGCTGCTTTTTCTATAGTTATTGCCGAAACATTATAGGCATCTCCATTATCATTGGTTCCTACTCCTCCACTAAATAACAAATAAAACCAATGGTTTAAAACACCCGAATTTGTGTGTACCCCACAATAATCATTTGTATTTCCATCAGGCACACATGCTCCCTCATCTCCTGTAGTTATCCAATTAGTACCAAGATAAGTATCTGGCTGCCCACAATCTTTTGGGCTCACCATAGAACGTAACGCTGGCCAACCATTGTACCCATTTATAATCTCTTCTCCAACTAACGATATATCTTTTGTTAGACCAGCATTATTATTTCCATAATTTTCTATTACTACACCCCAAATATCTGAAAACCCTTCATTTAAAGCGCCAGATTGGTTTTGATATGCTAATCCGGAAGTTGCATTAGTAGTACCATGCCCTACTTCGTGACCAGCTACATCTAACGATACTAAAGGTGTAAAATTATTACCATTACCATAAGACATATAACCTATACCTGCTACTTCTCCATCTGCAAGAAATCCTGCATTATCAAGATTAGTACCTCTATGAATATGGTTTCTGGTTTCTCCACCTGCACCATCCCAAGAGTCCCAGGAAAAAGTAGTGTCCCAAAAATCCATAATCATCATTGTTGCCCAATGCGCATCAAATGCATTATAGTCGTCATCATCTCCTGGTCCATTATGTTCTGCTTGAGTCCAAATGTTATCTACATCGAAAAAATCTTTATTTTCTGCTCTTATATCTGCATAAGTAACCCATCCATTATTAAAATCTCTACCTTCAACATCAAAAGTTTTAATATTTCTAGAAACATCCCATAATCTATTAGTAGCCCCACTCACCTCTGTATCTATTGTTCTCGTTCCTGAATAACGTGTTTCTCCAGTTCCTGCGACCATACTATAATTAGTAGTATTCTCTTTATAGTTTTCTCTTCTATTTTCTGCAATACATTTATTATGATCTGCAAGCTCTTCTAAATTAATCCCCATCTCTTTCTCTATTCTCTCAAAACGATCGGCATGCATCATTAAAGGATACTTATATAATAGTATACCTGTATGCGCATCTAAATATACCTTATCAACTCTTGTAGGGCTACTTGCAAAAACTATCATTTCGTATGCTAAATTTGCAGTAGGCATGTTCTTTATTTTCAGATCTGCTTCTAAATTTGGAACTAAAACCAATTTAGCTGTTGGTTTTCCATCTGCTTCGTTGTAGTTAAAATTAAAATCATTGTAGCCTACAATTCCATTTAATTTAGATTTCAAAACAATATTAGTAACTGAAAGTGTTGGGTTTATAGAAACATTTTTAATTTCGTAGTATTCTCCGTTCATTTTTGAAGGGACTCCAGATTGTTCTCTATGTAATGTCATTTCTCCCCACAAAACAGGAATACCATTGTAATATTGAGCGTATCTTTGGTGAGTTTTACCTGATCTGTCTTTTACGATAGCTTTTTTTGAATCTACAAAAGTATAATCAGATGATAAACTTAATCCTCTATTTATAATTGATAAATCTGTTTTTTTTTGGTTTTTATATTGGCCTAAGTCTATTATAGGTGTTCTCTTATGACTTTCTATAGCTCCAGAAGCAGAAACATTAGGAATCTGTTTCTTTACAAAAATATTACTTTTAGGATTTACTTTTGTTAATTTAGATTGCTTTTGCGCATTACCATTATACGTCATAAATAAGCATAATAATAGTGCATAAACTTTAAAAGTAGTAGTGTTCATTTGGAGTATGGGTTTTTATTAACATTGCAAAATAGTATATAATCGTTAAAAAACAACGTTTAATCTGTTTTTTCGATGAAATACACCAATTTTCATATTTTCACACAAATATGGACTGCTACTAGGAAAGTATTTTTCGTTCTACAACTTATTCTAACAAATTA
>JAHDGB010000087.1 GCA_020627885.1 Flavobacteriaceae bacterium
TGCAATTCAAGAACAACAAGAACAGATAAAGAAACTAGAAAAATTAATTATCGATCGTGATAAAAATTAAAATTGCTATATAACAGTATAAAAGAGTAACTACCTTTAAGCACAATTAACTATAAATTTGGTGATTGTGCTTTTTTTAAGGAATACGATTTCATAAAATGATATAAAAGAGCTGCCCAATGACGATGCTTGTATAACTTATTTAACTAAAGTGAAGTTGTGATGATGTTGTTTGTAATAAATATTAACATACTAAATGGTATATGAAATTAGATTATAATTATTTATGTTATAAATGTCGATATGCTGAAAGCGGATAATATGATCTCCTATTCAAATGGGAAATCGCTACGATTTACAACAAGGAACTATACAATTTATTCCTTATAATAGAAATTGTTGATGTCGATGAATTTATAGTAATGAAAAAGAAGAGGGTAAATCTGGGGGTGGTTCTGAATCTAAAAAGAAAAAGCTTCAATAATAGTATAATTAATACTAAAAAAAGCATAGCATTACCCAAAAAGTAAATAATTGAGGCATAATTTTTCAGAATTACATATTTTGTCATTCAGTAAATTAAATCTTGGCCGTGTATAATACTAATTCATGTAAGTAAGAAGTACATTCAAGCATGTTTTGATGAATTTACTTTTAGGATTAATAGGTCGCAGAGCAAAATCAATATTCCATAAAATTATTGAAAGAATGGTTATAGTAGGCCTCTGGCATCAAGCTCAAGTTAAACATCAACTATTAATATCATTGTTTTTGTTGATTAGGCATTGTTTTAACAATTTTATTTGCACTTAATAGAGTTTATTGTGAATTTTACATATAAATAGCTAATTTAGAATTGAATGTGTAAATAACCCCAAATTTATAATCAATTATGAACTATTATCCAACCGCTGAATTATCCTAAGTTTTTATTATTATATAAAAAAAGATTTTCTGCTATAGTACTAACGTAGATGTCATTTTTTTATTAAAATTAATAAATTTTTATTTCACAAATTTTCTTAAATAATTAGGAATAGATTAAAAGCTCTATAGGCCAAACCTATGCCTTAATTTTAGAAAAATGGATGCCCCAAAAAAATAGGATTATTGATTGTAAAGTTTTAACAAATGCAATAAAAACCTACAACCATGATTACTTTAAAAAAAATTACCCAAGTTTTATTATTATTAGTTTTAAATACAACAATAGCATTAGCTCAAGTTGGTATAGGAACAACAGATCCGCAAACCTCATTACATATTGGAGGCACAAACTCTACTATGCGTATAGATGGGTTAAATAGTGTCAATAATACCAATAATACAGGAGTACGTAACCAGCCAGTATATGCAAATTCAGCTGGCGATCTAGTAATACCTTCAAGCCCTGCTGGGTCAGAAATTTTATTTTCTGGCACCGATTTTATTAATAGTTCTTCGTCTTCTTTTGTAAGAACTGGTTATTATGGGGAAGGAAATAGAGGTGAAGTTTCTAAAACCACTTTTACATTAAGTCAACCCGCAATAGTCCTTATAAGTTATTCGTTAAGTTTTAGTGTAAGAAACAGAGCAGATACAAGTTCAATAAAAGACGGAAAAGCAAGATTAATAACAAGTCATTTTTATATGGGTAATGGAGCTACAGCAAACACATCTATGCGATATGGGGTGGCCTCTCAAACCTATACATCATTAGCATCATCGTATGGACATCACACAGTAGAAGGGTATTCTACCAATACAGCAACAGCAATGCTATTTTTACCAGCAGGAACGCATAGTATACATATGTATGGTGGTGTTTATGGAGGAAATGGAATAACTAGCCCAAGATCTTCTGATGCTTTTGGCGCTCGGTTTGGAGCAGGAACAGATCAGTTATTTGTCGTAGCACTTTATTAATAATCTTTGAAATAAAAAATATAAATTTTAATAAATCAATAATAAAATGATTAATTTAAGAATAACTAAAGTATGTTTATTTTTTTTAGTACTTAACACTACAACAATGTATGCTCAAGTAGGAATAGGGACTACTAACCCTCAACAAGAATTACACGTTAGCGGTAATACTTCTACTATACGTATAGAAGGGTTAAATAGTGCTAATAATGCTAATAATACAGGATTACGTGATCAGCCTGTATATGTTAATAGTGATGGGGATCTTAAAGTGCCTGTTAGTCCAGCAAATTCCGAGATAAAAATTTCTAATAAAAACTTCATAAGTAATGGTTCTCCTGTTCATATTACAACAGGAGCTTCAGGAGAGTCTGGATGGGGGCAAATTTATCAAAGCCCTTCATTTACATTAACGCAACCAGCAGTAGTATATATAAACTATGCTGCTAGTTTTGGTATTACAAATATAGCAGATACGGCAGCTTTAAGAGATGGAAAGCCACGATTAGTACAGAATTATTTTTTCATTGGAGATGGTACTTCTCCAGATTTTTCAACCTCATATGGTACTTGTTCTCAAACTTATACATCTTATGTGTCTACTGGGAGTCAATTTATTGTAACTCAAAGTATAATTAATTCTGCTTCAGATATGGTCATTTTACCTGCAGGTACTTATAGTATTCATTTATATGGGCTTGTTTTTGCGAGTGATGGTGTTACAAATTTAAACACTTCGGATGCTTTTAGAGCAAAATTTGGTACAGGCATAGATCGTATTAATGTTACAGCATTTTATTAATTTTTATATGATAAGTGCATAACAAAATAATTATTAAAAAGGTTTTAATGAAACACGGTAATTAAAGAGCGCAAGCTCAAGTTTACATATTCATAAAGAGCACAATATTTCGTTGTTACTAAAGTTTTTAGTTTTTCAACGAAATATTATCATTTTATGCAGGAGGCATAATGATACCTAAAATGAGTTATATATTTGTCTCTATGTTGTTTAGGCTTTTTTATAAATAAAGTTTTAAAGAAAAATGGAGGCGTTAAGAATTATGGTGTTCTTTTTTTCTTTGAAATAAAACCACCATCAGCTTTTATTTCACAACATTAATTATATCTTTTCCTTAAAAAAGTATAAGTATATAGATTATGTTTTCTTCTTTTTTTATAATAACTAGTAGAAATTCATTGTTTTTAGCAAAAAAATGCTATATTGCAACATATTAAAACCCCAAATATTTACGATGAACAACAAATATATTCTATAAAGCGTTATTATCCGTACGTTTTTTATAAGCTCCCTCACTTTTACAATTGTTACCGCAATAGAATTTTAATACATCTTTTTGATTATTCAGGTTTTAATTGGTTATGAAAAATTTGTCCTAGCACGATAGTTTTTTTCATAATGGAAGAGAAATTTTTATGTAAAATAACTATCTTAAAAAACATTGATTGTATGAATAGTTTAAAAAAAGCTATTACCTTTTTTTTGTTTGTTGTTTTAAATACAACAGTAATACTTGCTCAAGTAGGAATAGGTAATACTAACCCTCAAAAAGAATTACATATTGGTGGTAATTCGTCTACAATACGCGTTGACGGTTTAAATAGTATTAATAATTCAAATAATACAGGAGTTCGAGATCAGCCTGTATATGTAGATGCAAATGGCGACCTAAAAATCCCTACAGGACCTTCTGGTGTAGAAATATTAAGTTCTAATAATAACTTTATTAGTGATGGTTCTACCTATTATCTTAGAACGGGTACACTTGGACAAGCGGCATGGGGCGAGATTTATCAATCTGCCTCGTTTACGTTAACTCAACCAGCAGTAATAATGGTAAATTATTCAGTAAGTTTTGAAGTGCACCAAAGAGATGGTACGGGGCAATTAGAAGATGGAAAACCAAGGCTTATCCAAAATTATTTTTTTGTTGGCGATGGTACAACTGCCGATTTTTCAACAACATATGGTCGAGCATCTACACCTTTTAGTTCTTATCATCCTGGAGGGAGTCATCGATTTGTTACAGGGTATTTTACTAATGTGGGTTATGAAATAATAGCTTTGCCAGCCGGAACCCACAGTATTCATTTATATGGGTATGTTTTTGGCAATAATGGAGCGGGCTTCTCAAGAACATCTGATGCTTTTTCTGTCTATTATGGCGGTGGTGGTGATACTATTACTATAACAGCCATGTATTAATAATACCTTATACTCAAAGAAAGAAATGTAGTCTTTTTTCTTTAAATGCAATAGTTATGTTTTTTGTCCTCAAGTTGAGATCGGAAAAACTTACCCTTAGTAAAAGTTAAACATTAAATGCTTGTTCATTTGCTAAACATTTAGATCGTTTAATCGTGTTAACGATACAAATAATACAGTTGTTTGAAATCTATTTGTGCTTGCAATTTAAAAATCACATAAAATTCAGTAAAATTAAAGTTATAAATTTCAATTTTAGTGGTAAAGGTTTACTTCTTTATCTTCGTACAAGAAACTAGGACGAACGATATTTAGTAATTAGCATTTTCATATTTTTTACATTAACCCGCTTAGTAATAATATAGATTAATAAACTCTGATTTTCTTAGAGCTGTTTTTTGCCAAAGAACCAATTTTGTACGAATGAGTTACATATTAATAATGTTGTCTTTTTATTAGAGTTAAAGAATAGTGAGCCTTCTTAAATCTTAATGTTACTCAGTATCGTTTTTCTTATAAATAAATCAAAAAGAAGGGTTTATGTTTGTTTTTTTTAAAATACGAAGTGAATATATAGTGTTTTTTAATAAAAAAACACTATATTGCGAAATATTTAAACCCCAAATATTAACGATGAACAGTAAATATATTCTATAAAGAGTGTTTAATTACCTATTTGTAAGCCCCCTCACTTAATTATTTTTAGTTTTTTAATACCATTTAGAATTTAAATTCATTTTTAATTATTCAGGTTTTTTTACTTAATCATGAAAATGTTTTATTAGAGTATAAATTTTTCATGAAGGAAAAATATATTGTGTAACCCTCATAATAAAGGTGTCTATTAATTATGAATAAATTAAAAAAAGCGAGTGCATTCTTTTTGTTTGTAGTTTTAAATGTAACAGTAACATTCTCTCAAGTTGGTATAGGTAATACCAGCCCTCAGCAAGAACTTCACATTAGTGGGAGTTCGTCTACAATACGTCTTGAAGGCTTAAATAGTACTAACCATGCAAACAATACAGGAGTGAGAGACCAACCAGTTTTTGTAGATAGCAATGGAGATATGAAAATTCCTGCTAGTCCAGCTAATGCCGAGATTTTAGTTGCTAACAATAATTTTATTAATGATGCTTCTACAGTTTGGGTTAGGACAGGAACAGAGGGTCAAGGAGGTTGGTGGGAATTATACCAAACCTCTTTTACTTTAACTCAAGCAGCAGTAGTTATGATAGATTATTCTGTAAGTATGACTATTACGAATCGTGCAGGAACAGCAGCATTAACAGATGGAAAAGTAAGATTAATTCAAAATTACTTTTTTATGGGCGATGGTACTACGGCAGATTTTTCAACATCTTATGGAAGAGCAGCTACTTTTTATACTTCAGGACCTTTAGCAGGGGGCTCTCATTTTGTAGTAGATGGGGTTGGAGGAAATTCGGCTTCAGCTACAATTTTATTACCAGCAGGGACACATAGTATTCATATATATGGGTTTGTGTATGGTGGTGATGGGGTTTTAAGTCCAAGAACTTCAGATGCGTTTAGATCTACTTTTGGAGGAGGGAATGATACTCTTCAAATTACTGCACTGTATTAAAAGGCATAATTAACTCTTAATTATTTGGAGTTTATGTAGTAATATTCTTATATTACTATAAGCGTTTAATATGTTGTTTTTTTGTAACGGTATGATTTCTAGTAAAATAATTTTAAAATTAGTATTTATTGTATTTTTTACCACACCTTTAATAGCACAAAATGATGTATTTGACATTTGTAGAGAAGGTACAGTAGAAGAGCTAAGTAAATTATATATTGCTAATAAAACGGTTATAAATACAGTTAATGAAGAAGGGTATTCTCTTCTTACCCTAGCATGTTACCATTCTAACGTACCTATAGTTGAATTTTTAGTTAGCAAAGTAAAATCTGTAGATGGTAATAGTAAATTTGGTACACCATTAATGGCAGCTGTGGTTAAAGGCAATAAAACCATAACCAATATTTTACTAAAACACAAAGCAAACCCTAATATTCAAGACAATAAAGGTACAACAGCTGCCCATTATGCTGTTATGTTTAAAAATTACGACATCATTAAATTGTTAGTAGATGCTAAAGCAAATTTTGAGTTAAAAGATCTCAATAATAAATCGCCTTTAGATTATGCTATAATGTATAATGACAATAAAATAAATCAATTATTAAAATTATAAATATGAAAAAAATTACTTTATTCTTTTTTCTACTCACTTTTAATTTTTGTATTGCTCAGACTTGGACTACTGGCCAAGTACAATTAGAAGCAGATAGAACGGTTCAATTTGATATCAATCAAGGTACTGGCTTTGTGACTATGACAATGATTTTTCCTGAAACAACATGGTTGGGCGTAGGCCCTGGTATTACAACAGGCTTAGGTATGGGCAATTTAGATGACGATGCCATTGTGTATAGCGCAAATGGCCTTGAAGATAGAAATATGCAAGCAGGAACAGGAGAACCTCCTTTAGACGCTAGCCAAGATTGGTCAGTGTCGTCAGACACAACCTCTGGAGGACAAAGAACCGTCATTGCCACTAGAGCTATAGATACAGGAGATGCTGAAGATTTTGTTTTTCCTACATCGGTAACAACTTTCCCAATTATTTATGCCAAAGGTGGTACACTAACTTTAGGGTATCATGGTAGTGGTAAATATGGAGGAACAGTAGTAAATGTTACTTTAGGAACACCAGAAGTTACAACAGTTTTAAATAAAATTTCTATTCAGCCTAACCCGGCATCTGACCATTTAAATATAAAATTGCCAGAACCTTTAATAAATAAAATGCTGACTATTGAGGTTTATGATGTATTAGGAAAAAAAATAACCAAAGAATATATAAGTAAATTTAGAACATCTATTAATGTTGTTAACTGGAATAGCGGTCTATACTTGGTGAAAATATCGTCTAAAAAAGATAATGTTTCTGTAACAAAACGTTTTATGAAGTTGTGAAATTAAAAAATAATAAACTTATAGTCAGTGTTTTACAATATATTTTGTTTAGAAGTGTTGTGAGTTTGTAAAAATTACTATACATTTACACCGTGAAAAATAATAATAAAAATACATATTGGTGGTCTTTAGGTAACATTATCTAAAGGAAGTACTAGTATATTAATATATGTAAGAGATCTGCTTCCGCAGATCTCTTTTTTTGTAAAAAAATGAATAAAACAATAGCAAATAAAATTTGGTGGTGGAACTTTAAAGGTTTAAATATCTGAGAGGACGCTATTGAATAATTATTATTAAAAGCCTGCTTCTTGCAGGCTTTTTTTATGCTTAAAATTTTAAAACGATGAATTATAAGATACATACACAATACAAAAAAATACTAGCAGATCTGTTTACACCAGTATCAATTTATAATAAATTAAGAGACCAATTTTCTAATGTATTGTTATTAGAAAGTGCCGATTATCATGATCGTAAAGAAAGCAAAAGTTTTATTTGCTTTGAACCAATAGCTGGGTTTGAAGCTACTGGTAATGAATATAAGTACAATTTTCCTAATATGGATTTTACTTATAAACTAGCCAAAAAACCAAACGAGGTCTTTAAAGCATTTCAGTTATTTATTTCAGCATTTAAAAGTGTTACAAATGATTTACCATTTAATATTCAAGGACTTTGGGGGTATTCTTCGTTTGAGTCCGTACAGTATATGGAGGATATAGAATTAGCTCCTTCAAATAGTGAATTAAAGAATAATCCAGATTTGAAATATCAGTTTTTTAGATACATATTGGTTTTCGATCATTTTAAGAATGAATTATTTATTACCCAAAATGAAATACACCCTATATCGTCATTAGAAAAAATTGAAAGAATATTAAAAATTATTCAGGCTAATAATTTAACAAACTTCGTTTTTAAAACCCTAGGGAAAGAAACCTCAAATATTAGCAATAAATGCTATAAAAAAATGGTAGCAACAGGTGTTAATCATTGTAAAATGGGCGATGTTTTTCAGGTCGTTTTATCGCGCGAGTTTCAACAAAAATTTAAAGGAGATGATTATAATTTGTATCGTTGTTTGCGAAGCATAAACCCATCTCCATACCTTTTTTATTTTGATTATGGAAATTTTAAAATTTTTGGTTCCTCTCCAGAATCTCAATTGCAAGTCATTAATAATACAGCCTATATCAACCCAATTGCAGGTACAGTTTTAAGAGGAAATAGTCGTGAAGAAGACATCAAACGAGCAGAGAAATTAAAAGAAGACCCTAAAGAAGTTTCCGAACATGTAATGTTAGTGGATTTAGCTCGAAATGATTTGAGTAAAAACTCAAAGAAAATAGAAATAGAATGTTATGCGGAAATTCAGCATTTTTCTCATGTCATTCATATGGTAAGCAAGGTTAAAGGAGAATTGCTAAAAGATAAAACTGGTCTAGATGCTTATGCAGATACTTTTCCTGCAGGGACATTATCTGGAGCTCCTAAATATAGAGCAATAGAAATTATTAATAAAAACGAGAAAGTGCACCGAAATTTTTATGGTGGTGCTATTGGTTTTGTAGGTTTTAATGGAGATGTAAACCATGCTATAATTATTAGATCTGTATTAAGTAAAAATAATACACTTGTTTATCAGGCAGGAGCAGGAATCGTATCTAGTAGTACGCCAGAGGGGGAACTACAAGAAGTAAATAATAAAATTGCTGCCATTAGAAAAGCAATAAAAAAAGCGAATGAATTATGAAAGTATTAGTAATAGATAACTACGATAGTTTTACCTATAATCTTGTTTATATTTTGCGTCAAGAACTCATAGATGTAGAGGTATTTAGAAATGATAAAATAGCATTACAAGACTGTTTAGATTATAATGGAATTGTACTCTCTCCAGGCCCAGGTATACCGAAAAATGCAGGGCGTTTAATTAATATAATAAAAACCTGCGCAGGTAAAATTCCGATATTAGGTATTTGTCTTGGTCATCAGGCTATTGCGGAGTATTTGGGAAGTGAGTTAACCAGATTAAATACAGTTTGTCATGGAAAGCAATCTGTAGTCTCCTTAAAGAGAAATAAAGGAAAGTTATTAAAAAATATATCGCAGCCATTTCTGGCTGGTCGCTACCATTCTTGGTCTGTTGTGCCTAAATACAATAAAAATTTTGAAGTTATAGCTGTGTCTGATGATGAAAACATTATGGCCATACAAAATTTAGAACAAAATTTATACGGAATTCAATTTCATCCAGAAAGTATTTTAACTCCCAAAGGAGGGGTTATTATTCGAAATTTTTTAAGCATTTGTAAAAAAGAAAAGTTATGAAAAAGGTATTAGAAAAATTGTTTAATCAACAATATTTAACCCAAAAAGAAGCCAAAACAATTTTAGGTAATATTTCTGAAGGAAAATACAATTCTAATGCGGTTAGCGCATTTCTAACAGTTTTTAAGATGAGAAATATAACGGTAGATGAGTTGATTGGATTTAGAAATTGTTTACAAGAAAGATGCCGTACTATTAATTTAAATGAATTTGACCCAGTAGATCTATGCGGTACAGGAGGCGATGGTAAAGATACTTTTAATGTTAGTACGTTATCTTCTTTTGTGGTTGCAGGTGCAGG
>JAHDGB010000088.1 GCA_020627885.1 Flavobacteriaceae bacterium
TCCTGAAAGTAATGAAGAAGTTGTGCTTAAACGCATTTTTTCTATTTCTTCATTTATCGATAAGTCTTTTTCAATATAAACCCCCGAGGTTGGTATATAAGCTTCAGGCTGATAATAGTCGTAGTACGAAACAAAATATTCAACAGCATTTTTAGGGAAAAATTGTTTAAATTCAGAGTATAACTGAGCTGCTAATGTTTTATTATGAGCAAGTACCAATGTTGGTCTTTGTACTTTCTCTATCATATTTGCTACAGTAAATGTTTTCCCAGAACCAGTTACACCTAATAGTGTTTGGTATTTTTCATTTGTATTTATGCCTTCAACTAATTGCTTTATAGCTATAGGCTGATCGCCAGTGGGCTTAAACTCTGATTCTATTTTAAAACGCATCTTGTAAAATTACTATTTTGTTTGAGCTAAGCAAAATCTTTAAGCTTAGTATTATAATTAAGGTTTTTAAATAAAAATAATCTTTAATTTTTGTAGATTTCGGAATTGCTAAATAATAATTTGAGACATAAAAATGGAAGGAATAGGAAATACACCTCTTATTAAGCTAAAGTATTTTACAGATCAAAATAGTGCAGATATTTATGTTAAATACGAAGGAGCAAATCCTACTGGAAGTATGAAAGATAGAATGGCTCTTTCAATGGTAGAAGGTGCAGAAAGAAGAGGAGAATTGAAACCGGGAGGAACTGTAGTTGATTATACAGGGGGTAGTACTGGGAGTTCTTTGGCAATGATATGTTCAGCTAAAGGATATAAAGCTCATTTCGTTTCATCTGATGCTTTTGCCAAAGAGAAATTACAAACAATGAAAGCTTTTGGAGCAAAATTAGATCTAATACCTAGTGAAAATGGGAAAATAACAGCAAAAATTATAGATAATGCTATTAAAAAGGTAAGAGAGATAGCATTACAGCATAATACTTTTTATACGGATCAATTTAAAAATATTGATAATCGAAATGCTTATCACAAAATGGCAAATGAAATAATGACTGTTCTAGGTACAAATATCGATGAATTTATAACAGGAGTAGGGACTGGTGGTTGCTTTTCAGGAAATGCGGAAGTATTTAAGAAAGAAATACCTGAAATTAAATGTATTGCTATAGAGCCATATAATGTACGAGCCTTATCAGGTGGTGACACCTCAGGAACTCATAGGTTAGAAGGAATGGGGGCTGGGTTTATTCCAGAAATATGTAGAATGGACTTAGCAGATGAAATCATTTCTGTAAAAGATAAAGATGCCTATGAAACAGCTAGAAAATTAGCGAAAATTGAAGGTGTCTTTGGAGGGATTACTTCTGGAGCTAATGTATGGGCCGCTATACAAAGAGCAAAAATAATTGGAAAAGGAAAGACCATTGTAACTGTTATATGTGATTCCGGTTTGAAATATCTAAACGGAGACTTATACCAATAAAATAGTATAAAAAAAAGTACAATTAATAAAACAAAACTAAAACCCTTTTCTTTTGCATAATTTTTATATATGATAAACAAACTTACTTTTTTAATGCTATTAAGTGCTTTAATTTTAAAAGGGCAAGAAAATGATTTCAATGCATTTAGCATTACTCCAGAAATTCTTCTAGGTATTTCGGGAGAACCAAACACAGGGTTCCCAGATAGAGGGATTCAAAGCCAAGCTTTTTTTAGTTTTGGTTGGCATCATACAAAACAAACACAAGAATGGGCGGCATACTTAAAAAAACCAAAAACAGGAATAAGTTTTGGTTATACTAATTTAGGCAACAAAAGCAAATTAGGAGAAGTGTTTACAATACAGCCTTTTATAGAGTTTAATGCTTTTAAATCTAAAAATTTAAATGTTCATATAGGAACAGGAACATCTTATCTTACTAGGAAGTATGACTCAATTACGAACGCATTTAATAAAGCAGTTTCTACAGATTTTACCTGGTCGTTTAGATTGTTTATGTATTATAATACTATAAAAACTAAACAGGTTAACTGGCGAATAGGCACAGGGTATACACATCATTCTAATGGGCATACTAGGTTACCAAACCAAGGATATAACTCTTTTCTAGTAAGTTTTGGTGCTGAAATAAAGAGAGGAAAAGAGGGGGAGGCTCAGAATACAAATACTCTAACAAAAGCAGTTTCTAATTATTTTTCGGTACGTTATGGTTATGGCTTAAATATACTCTCTGAAGCTTTTAATGATAAGAAAGGCGTATATACTATTTCAGGCGAGTATGGAAAAATATATAACAATTTATTAAAGTTGGGATTAGGTGGGTATTTTAGGTTTTATCAAATGTATTATGATTATATTTCGAATAACGAATCTTTGGTACAAGATGGTAGAGTATTTTCAGAATTAAAATCTAATCCATTTACTAATGCTTTAAATATTGGTATAACCGCTAATGGGGAGCTATTATTAAATCATATTGGAATAGATCTTCAGTTTGGTATAAATATTTATAAGCCAGCTTATAAAGTTGATTGGACGATTAACCAAGGTTGGGGGTATGTACCAAAAGTTATTCCTGAAACCGGAGGGCATTTTAGATTGGGGAGTATAGAAGAGTCTTATTACAAGATAAAACGCACAATATCTGCAAGATTAGGTTTGAAATATTACGTTATAGGAACAGCAAAAAAACAAGCTAATAATTTATATATAGGGGCTTTTATAAACTCAAATCTGGGGCAAGCAGATTTTACAGAGTTAGCTATAGGTTATGTGAAGGTTTTTAAGACTAGAAGTAGATGAATAATATCATAAATTAATGACAGTAAAAACCAGACAATAATTCAAATTGTTTGGGGCATTTTACATCCGAAATAGTATTATTGTTAGAGGCTTATAATTTACTTAAAATTTCCGATGCTTCTTTATATTTATAATTACTAGAAGATTCAGTAATTTGAAGTAACATCTTTTTTGCTTTAGAAGGTTCATTCTGTTTAAGAAATAATAAAGCTTTATACCATATTCCTTTTGGACTATCTATAAGCTTACTTTCTATTAAAGTATTAAAACTTATTTCTGCCTTATTAAATTGTCCCAGTTCCATTTGAGAAATTCCTGTATAAAGATATACCGCTGCTTTATTTTTTTGAACAGTAGTAAATTCTTTTTCTAATATAGTTAAGGATTTATCGTAAGCTTTGGTTTCAAATAATTTTTGAGCTTTTATAAGTGTTTTTTGTTTGCTATCTCCTCGATTTACTAATGAAGGTAGTTCCGATAGGTCTATATAGTTGGCATATAATTCATTTGGTAACGTTTTAAAAGGAGAAAAGACCTTGAGGCCAAAAAGAACTAAAACGACTGCAATACCAGTATATAATAGCCAAGGTTTGTTTTTATTAGTTTGTTTTAATTGATACTCAGAATTTACAGCCTGTAATGTGCCCTTTAACAAATTAGTAGAATCACTTTTAAGTAATTTTTCATATTCTTTAACTTCAGGATGGTTACTATTTTTACTAATGCTCCAGTCCGTATTGTTCAAATTAAAAATGAGCTGCTCTTCAAAGTTAACTTTATCACGAAAATTTTTGTCATTTTTTAATCTAAGTAGAACTTCATTTTTTTCTTTTTCAGAAAGTGTCTTCTTAATAAAATCTTGAATTAATATATCTTCTTCTATGCTCATAATGTTTTAAGCGAATTATAACGTTGGTCCTCCTTAATTTGATCGGATAACTTTGCTTTACATTTAAAAATGCGCTGTCTAGCAGCAGTTTCAGAATTATATCCCATCTTTTTTACAATGTCTTTGTATGGCGTCTTATTAAAAAATAGAGTTAATGCTTTTTTGCAGTTTTCGGAGATAGAATCTAGTTTTTCAGTAAAAAGTTCCCATCTTTTTTGCTCCATAATATTCAGTGCCATATCACGTTCTGTTGCTACTAGTTCTATAATGTCTGAATTTGTTACCCTGTTTTTGGCCCTTTTTAATTCTTTACGCCATAAATTTTTACATGTAGTGAATAAATACGCTTCAAAACTACTATTGATTTTAAATTTTTCCCTTTTGTATCTAACAGTAATTTGTATCAGTGCTTTCTGAAAAATATCTTCAGCATCCTGCTGTTGCCCTTTGTTTTGAAGGATAAACTTTCTCACTTTTGGGAAAATCAAGGTGTAAATCTCCATGATTCCTTTAGAATCATTATTAACTAAGCAAGTTAAAAAATGTATTTGTTCTATCATTAAAAATTATAATTCCAGACGCGAAAATAATTTTTTTATCTTTGATGTGGTAACAAAAAGAGTGTTTTGATAACTAATAGTTGAAATTTAAAAATTTAAAAATTTAGTAATGAAGAAAAATGTGTTTTTTATTAAAATGTTAGTTATTTGTTCAATTTTGTTTTCAGTAAGTTGTACTGAAAATACAGATACATTAGATGCGTCTGAAGACTCCACGATGTATAATATGGAGGCTCAAGATATAGTGGCTAGGAAGGCAGGAGGAGTTAAGACCATGAAAGTTTTAATTGAATATGTAAAAGGAACTTCAAAATATAGAAAAGAAAAAATTCGTAAAAATTATATAAGTACTGGTATGTTGTTAAACTGGGAATATTGCGACATTAAAGATGTTGAAGTTTGGGAAGTAGATATTAAACTTTATTATTCAAAAGACGGTATGGCAAACAGTAGTACAGATGATGAGGATGTGTCAAGAAAATGGGAATATGCTGAATGTATTGATTACAGAGGAAGAGAATAATGAAATACAATAAGTTTATATGGATAGGCTTATTGTTTGTAACTATAAATAGTAGTGCTCAAGATTTGTATAATTATTACGAATCTTTATGGGATCGTAATGATTACTCCATTTCTAATATTGAAAAAGAGGTAGATAGTATTATTGGTCTTTATGAAAAAAAGGGAGAGGATTTACTGAGTATTAAAATGGCTAATAAATTTTCCATAGAGCTATATAAAAGAAAATTATATAGCAAAGCCGTTAACTATGTAGAATATCAAATAGCCTTATATCGGAAACTACGATTAAAAAATGTTAAGTATGCAAAAGCTCTATATAATTTAGGGCTTTTTTATTCTAAGATAGATAATTTTGAGAATGCCTTAATAGCTTATGAGGAGGTTGTTAATATTAACTTAGATGAATATATTAGTGCCAAAGCCTATTGTGAGATTGGAAAATATTATTATAGAAAAGGAGATTTTTTTAGGTCGAACGATTATTATTTACATGGTATTACAGTCTTAGAAAAATTCGACAAAAAAAAGCTTTTATCAAAAAAGTATTTAGATTATTGTAATGTTTTATTAGAAATTGGCACTAAAGTTAGTTTAGATAAAATGTTGGAGGTTTTAGACAAAGCCGATGAATTGTTTACTAAGATTCCTAACTATTCCTCTAATGATTATAGCACATTAAATAACTTATATGCAAATTATTATAATTCTGAGAATAGAGTTAATTTTTTTAAGGCCAAATATTATTATTCTCGAATTTTAAAAAAAGGAATATACGATAGAGATTCCACTTTTATATGTATACCTTATAATAACTTAGGAAAATTATATAGAGCTTCTAAAAATGAAGTACAAAGAGATAGTGCGATTTATTTTTTAAATAACGGGTTAAGGTATGCAAATAACAAAGAGCGAAAAGCCTTAGTATATTATAATTTTAGTAAATATTATACGGAGAAGAACCAGTATAAACTGGCGTTAGATAATATTCATAAATCTTTAGTCGCTAGTATTGGTTTGGATAGATCTATTAGTGATCTCCCAAAATTAGAAAAATTGGTTAATGTTGGTAACAAGAATGATATTTTAGAAACATTAATCCAGAAAGCGACCGTATTAATTAAATTATACAATAGTGATAAGGATATCGAATATATTAGACTTGCACTAAAAAACCTGTTGTATGCAGATGAGTTAGTAGATGTTTTATTGAATGTAAGTAAAGAAGAAGGATCACGATTGTATTGGCGTGAAGAAGCTTCAGAAGTATATTTAAAAGGATTAATGGTTTGTGAAATTCTTAATAAAAAAGAAAAGGCATTCTATTTTTCAGAAAAAAAGAAAGCGTTGCTTTTAACTGAGGATATTATCAAAAATACAGATAAAGCAAAGTTGCCTCAAGAGGTTTTAAAGCGGGAAAATGAGCTTAAAAAACAGATTTTTAATCTGGAAAATGATAGGCTTAGTCAAAAAAGTAAAGATCGTATTAAACGAATAGAGAACAAGCGATTTGAATTAAAAGAAGATTATAGAAAACTAGAAGACTCTTTGAAAATTGTATTCCCAGAGTATTATAGAGAGAAAGAAACGACAAGAATTGTCGATTTAAAGACGCTTCAAGAAAAATTAGATAAAGACAATGTTATTATATCCTACGTTAGTAATAAAGATAAGAATGATGATTGTTTTGACTTATTGTTTGCCTTTTTTATTTCTAAAACACAAATTGAAATAATTGAAATAGGCAAATTAGAAACGGTAGAAAAACGCATTAGAATATACAGAGATAAACTGTCTAGACCTTTTGAAACTCAGGAAGACAAATTATCATTTCAAAAAGTGGCTTTAGAATTGTTTACTGCTTTGATTCCAAAAGATAATATCTCTATGTCTTTGGATAAAAAACATCTGGTTATCATTCCAGATGGAACATTACAGTATATTCCTTTTGAATCTTTAGTGGTAGATAAATATGATGGTCGATATCTTATTGAAGATAACGAAATAAGCTATGCATATTCTATGTCTTTTTTACAACATAATGCAGCAGTAAAAAGAAACCCTTCTCAAGATTTGATCACCTTTGCACCATTAACTTTTGAGCATAGTGATTTAGAAAATATTACAAACAGTATCAATGAAGTTAATGCCATTGGCAATGATATTTCTTTAAACAGTTTTATAGAAAAAGAAGCATCTAAGGATAACTTTTTATCTCAATCTTCCAATTATAAAATAATTCATTTGGCGACACATGCTAACTTTTCTGCTAACCTTCAGATAGCTTTTCATGATTCCAATCTAGAATATCATGAGTTGTACACATCCAAAAATCAAGCTGAATTAGTCGTTTTAAGCGCTTGTAACACTTCTTTAGGAAAAATGGCTAAGGGGGAAGGTGTTATGAGTTTGGCGCGCGGGTTTTTTTATGCAGGTGCAAGTACAGTGATTTCTTCACTTTGGAATGCTAATGACAAATCTACAGCTCAAATTATGAAAAGTTTTTATGGTAATTTAGTAGAAGGTCAGACCAAATCGAAAGCATTACATAATGCAAAAATTAACTACCTAAAATCGGCTTCTCTATCGGAAGCTTCACCTCATTATTGGGCAACATTCATATTGATAGGCGATTCTCAAACCAAATTATTTACCACCCAAACTCTCTTTTATGGAGGTGTTTTTTCTTTTTTTTTATTATTGATAACTAGTGCTTTAATTGTTTTTTATAAAAAAAGATAATTTTTTAGGGTAACAAATTATTAATTGTGGTAACAAGACAGCATAATTATTAAAAGGGCATTATAGTCTTTTTTAAATTATAGTTTAAATTCTTTCGCGGAGAATAAGACATAAGCTGTGAGTGTCTATAAAAGATCACGGTTTTTTAAATTTTAGAAATACAAATAATGTTACACAAGTCAAAAATTATATTAACCCTATTTTTCGGTCTTCTTATATTTTCTTGTTCAGAAGATAATAATAATCCAGAAGACAATAGTAATAACCCAGAAGCAGTAAATCAATTAAATACTATTTCGAATAGCGCTAGAAAAGCAGTAAACTATTGTAGTCTAATTGCCGATTCTAAAAATCCTTATAATTATGTAGGTAAAATACATAATGAAATATTAAATGAATTTGTTCTTAATTATTCAGGAAAGAGACTATCCGTAGATGAGATTGTTAGTGCAGTTGAAGCTATAGCAAATAAGAATGTTAATTTTTTAAATATAAAAGATGAGGAAAGCCCAGTAGATCCATCGGATATATTAAAAGGAATTGATGATTTTGGAAATAATTTCCATAATATTATAAACGACCTTAAACTATCAGAACAAGCGAAAAAAGAATTAAAAGTTATAGCAGATTACCTGTTTGATAGTGCATATTCAGAGAGAGAGCCTAGTTTTGATAGTGTTCAAAAAGATTTACTTCAATTCGAGAAGGATGCTCTTGAAAATAGAGATTACAATAAATTGGAAAGAAAAACAATTTTATCGGCTATTTCAACAGCAAAATACTCTACATGCTACTGGTATAATTATTATGGCTCTGTAAGAGTAAGAGATAATTCAAATGCAAGGAAAAGAAAATGGTGGCAATGGGTTATTGTGGCTGCTGCAGATGTTGGAGGTACAATGGTAGGCACTGTTGCTACGGGGGTAACAGCAAGTGCAACAGCTTATACCTATACAGATCCAGATGGTAAATAAGAGGTTGGTTTATATCAATTGCATAATCTAATTTTAGATAGTGTGAGTTCGAATTATAAAACCTGTTTTAGTTTTATAAAGAACTCACACTATTTATATAGTACAGACTGCATTTAATCATTGAATTATAATATTTAGAAATTGTCTTAATACTCAATTATGAAAAATTATTTAGTTAGAATAATTGTATTCTTTTTATTCGTTTTTATGTTATTTGGTTGTGAGCGTACAAGTTATGATGGGTATTTATATATAGTATCACGAAATTCAAAAAGTAAAGAAGGTGATTTAGTTTTGAAGTTTAATACTACTAATAATCATATTTCTCATATTGGTATAGCTTTCAGTAATACTAAAAATAGTCTTGTATATAATGTTAGTTATAATAGTATGAATAGCTTTGGATCTTCTTTAATTAAAGAAAAAATAAACTCATTTTGGTCATCACCAAATAAAAAAGATAATAGAATATGGTCATTGCCAGTTAGTAGAGAAGAATATGAAAAAGTGAAAAACCATATTAAAGTACTTGAAAAAGAAAAAATTCATTTTGACTTTAATCCGAATACTAGTAAAGGGATGTATTGCTCAGAATTTGTTTATAATGCTTTAATCTCTGCCAATACAAAAAGATTTGCAATAAACCCTAATTATAGAAAGTTGAGAGGGTATGAAAGATTAATTATTGGTAATGATAATTTATCATATTATCCAGCAGATTTTTTTATTAAATATAAAAGAATAAATGAGTTATAATAAGTAAATTAATAAACAAAAAAATAGTACTTTAACTTCTATTAACCTAATTATTAATTATGCTAGAAATTAGACCCAATTGCGAAAATTGTAATACATCATTGCCCCCTAATAGTGAGGACGCTATGATTTGTAATTTTGAGTGTACATTTTGTAAAAAGTGTGTAGAAGACATTCTTCAAAATGTTTGCCCAAATTGTAGTGGTGGTTTTCAAAAAAGGCCAGTGCGTCCCAAAAAGTACTTAGAAAAATATCCCCCTTCAGAGAAAATAATTTATAAACCGGTTAATACCAATACATTTAAACTAATGCTTAAAAAATTTAAAAATATAAAACCATCTAATCGCTAAGGGAGGTGTCATAATTTAAAAACTTCGGTCCTTTTTATTTTACTATCCTTATTACTAATAATTACTATTAATTATAATTTGATGTAGAAACTTCAAAAGTAGAATC
>JAHDGB010000003.1 GCA_020627885.1 Flavobacteriaceae bacterium
TATACCGTAAAAGATGGTGATGTTATGCATTTCTTGTTTAATGTGTAGTTTTAATGATTTTTTACAAAAAAAAGCGTATTTCATCGATTAAATTTGAATTTCACCTATTAAAATTGTTTTTTTGATTAATTTAATAATTGAAATTTTTAATTTTATGAGGTTTAATGTTGTATTTTGTGTTGTTGTGTTGCTTTTGTTTAACGGTGTAATTTATGCTCAAGTAGGTATTGGTACAACCTCTCCAGACTCATCATCTATTTTGGATGTGTCTAGTACGGCAGGGGGGATATTAGCTCCAAGAATGACAACAGCTCAAAGATTAGCTATTTCTAATCCTTCTGCTGGTCTTATGGTATATGACACAGATTTGAAATGTATGTCTATTAATCAAGGTACACCTTCAGTACCAGAATGGATTTGTCAGGAACATATCGCTAATAGTACTATACCGTCAGTAACTGTATCGACTTCTACTTTATATGCAGATACTTCTACAAATTGGAGAACATGGGTAGATGTTCCTGGCTTATCTAATACCTTTACTATAACAGACACTAGAACAATAAAGATTAACTGGACCTTATTTACAGGGCAGGATAATTCGACTAGTTCAGATGGCTTTGCTCAAATGTTTACTGTTTTGGAAATAAACGGTACTCGAGATGAAAGCTCATCAAATTACCTTCCTATGATTCATAATACTGGAGGAAGTGGTTATCGTTTATTAATGAATCCTTGTAGTTATTCGCATACCGTAGAGCTAGCGCCAGGAACTTATACTATAAAGGTGAAAGTCTATGTTGCTTCTTTTTTGGGATCTACTACAGGTGTGAAAATTGGTCAAATATTTACAGGTTGGACAGGAGGAGGAAATATGACTACTGCTGAAAATGAAAATGCAGCCTCTAATAAATTGCTTATAGGGTTTTTGTAGAGATTTATATAATAAAATTTCTGTAACATTTTAAAAAATGCGTTGTTAATTATTTTTTTTAATAAAAACTAATTAACAACTTCTTGTTAATTACTTTGTGTAAACACTATGTTTAGTTTTAAGATGTTGTACTATATTAGCAACTAATCATGAAATTTTCCGTACTCTAAATTACCCTATGTCTAAACCAACAAAATATACAGAAGATAATATACGATCATTAGATTGGAAGGAGCATATTCGTATGCGTCCAGGGATGTATATTGGTAAATTGGGTGACGGCTCTTCTCCAGATGATGGCATCTATATTCTTTTAAAAGAAGTTTTAGATAACTCTATAGATGAATATGTAATGGGAGCAGGAAAAACTATCGAAATTTCTGTTCAAGGTAGTAAGGTTATTGTTAGGGATTACGGCCGGGGTATTCCATTAGGAAAAGTGGTAGATGTGGTTTCAAAAATGAATACAGGTGGAAAATATGATTCTAAAGCATTTAAAAAATCTGTTGGATTAAATGGTGTTGGTACAAAGGCTGTAAATGCATTATCATCATATTTTAGAGTAGAATCGACTAGAGATAATAAATCTGCATCTGCAGAATTCGAACAAGGGAATTTATTAAATCAAGATTTATTAGATGATACTTCTCGTAGGAAGGGGACTAAAGTGTCTTTTATCCCAGATGAAGTTATTTTTAAAAATTATAAGTATAGAAGTGAATATGTTGTAAAAATGCTTAAAAACTATGTTTATCTAAATCCTGGGTTAACAATAGTTTTTAATGGTGAAAAATTCTATAGCGAAAACGGATTAAAAGACCTGTTATCTGAAAATATTAATGAAATAGATTTATTATACCCTATTATACACTTAAGAGGAGACGATATTGAAGTGGCTTTAACACACCATAAAACACAATATAGCGAAGAATATCACTCATTTGTTAACGGACAAAATACAACCCAAGGAGGAACACATTTGGCAGCTTTCCGAGAAGCTTTGGTAAAAACATTAAGAGAGTTTTACGGAAAAAATTATGAAGCTTCAGATATTAGAAAATCTGTAGTTAGTGCTATTGCAATAAAGGTTATGGAACCGGTTTTTGAAAGCCAAACAAAAACGAAACTAGGCTCTACAGATATGGGTGGGGATTTGCCAACTGTGCGCACATATATTAATGATTTTTTAAAAACGCATTTAGATAACTTCTTACATAAAAACCCAGATTCTGCTGAAAAAATTCAACGAAAAATACTTCAAGCAGAAAGAGAGCGAAAAGAACTATCTGGTATTAGAAAATTGGCAAAAGACCGTGCTAAAAAAGCAAGTTTACATAATAAAAAATTACGCGATTGCCGTGTGCACTTTGGAGATACTAAAAATGAAAGAAATTTAGAGTCAACCTTATTCATAACAGAGGGCGATTCGGCTTCAGGAAGTATAACTAAATCGCGCGATGTAAATACTCAGGCTGTTTTTAGTTTAAAAGGAAAACCTTTAAACTGTTATGGATTAACAAAGAAAATTGTTTACGAAAATGAAGAATTTAACTTGTTACAAGCAGCTTTAAATATAGAAGAATCTCTTGAAGATTTGCGTTATAACAATGTCGTTATTGCTACAGATGCAGATGTAGATGGCATGCACATTAGGTTGTTGTTAATAACATTTTTTCTTCAATTTTTTCCTGAAGTTATAAAGGAAGGGCATTTGTATATTTTACAAACTCCCTTGTTTAGAGTAAGAAATAAAAAAGAAACCATTTATTGCTATACAGAAGAAGAACGAATTAATGCTATAGAAAAATTAAAGCCTAAACCAGAAATAACTCGATTTAAAGGATTGGGTGAAATTTCTCCAGACGAATTCAAACATTTTATTGGTGATAACATACGTCTAGACCCTATTATGTTAGATGATAATATGTCTATTGAAGAGTTGTTGTCTTTTTATATGGGGAAAAATACACCTAGTCGACAAGAGTTTATTATTGAGAATTTAAAAGTTGAAGTCGATTTAATAGAAAATTAATTATAGTATGAAACAACACGAAAACTTAAAACATGTACTAGGCGTGCTCTCATTCGTTATTTTGATTATTTGTTTAATTCAGGTTTTTAGCCATAAACTAAGTTTTAAAGACTATGAGATGTTTTATGCAATAACTTTTTTTAGTGCCTTATTTACAACTGTAGAGTGTGTTGATTTGTATAAATTATATAGTAAAAAAAGAAAAAACACCAACAATACTATAAAAGGATAATATTTATTAACAATTCATTAAGGGGCTAATAAAATAATAAATACCATTAAATTTTGTGTAACTGTACTGTTAATAGTTATAGAAAAGGAATATTAGAATGAGTGAAGAAAACGACGAATTAGAAAACCTAAATAATAATAACGAACAAGAACCTCAAGAGACAATTACCAGGATAACTGGGATGTATAAAGAATGGTTTTTAGATTATGCTTCTTATGTTATTTTAGAACGAGCAGTACCAGCAATTGAAGATGGTTTTAAACCTGTGCAACGTCGTATTATGCACTCTATGAAAGATTTGGATGATGGGCGCTATAATAAAGTAGCAAACATTGTTGGTCATACCATGCAGTACCACCCACATGGCGATGCAAGTATAGCTGATGCAATGGTGCAGATTGGTCAAAAAGATTTATTAATAGATACTCAGGGAAACTGGGGAAACATTCTTACAGGTGATAGGGCAGCGGCTTCTCGTTATATAGAGGCACGTATTTCTAAATTTGGTTTAGATGTTGTTTTTAATCCGAAAATTACAGAATGGCAGGCGTCCTACGATGGTCGTCGAAAAGAACCAGTAAACCTCCCCGTGATGTTTCCTTTATTATTGGCCCAAGGAGGTGAGGGTATTGCTGTAGGGCTATCAACTAAAATACTGCCACATAATTTTATTGAGTTAATAGAGGCTTCTATAAAGCATTTACAAGGAAAACGTTTTACGATTTTACCAGATTTCCCTACTTCAGGAATTGCAGATTTTTCCAATTATAATGATGGGTTAAGAGGTGGTAAAGTACGTGTTAGAGCCAAAATAGCTCAATTAGATAAAAACACACTTATAATAAGTGAAATACCATTTGCTACCACAACATCTTCATTAATAGATTCTATTTTAAAAGCTAATGATAAAGGAAAAATTAGAGTCAAAAAAATAGAGGATAATACAGCGGCTAAAGTTGAAATATTAATTCATCTGCCTCCTGGTTTGTCTCCAGACAAATCGATAGATGCCTTGTACGCATTTACAAGTTGCGAAACATCTATTTCGCCTTTAGGGTGTGTCATTGAAGATAACAAACCCTTGTTCATTGGGGTTTCGGAAATGTTACGTCGCTCTACAGATAATACAGTTCAGCTCTTAAAGCAAGAACTAGAAATTAAATTAAGTGAATTTGAAGAACAATGGCATTTTGCTAGTTTAGAACGCATTTTTATCGAGAATAGAATATATCGCGATATTGAAGAAGAAGAAACTTGGGAAGGTGTTATTCAAGCAATAGATAAAGGATTGAAGCCACATATTAAGCATTTAAAACGTGCTATAACTGTTGATGATATTACCCGTTTAACCGAAATTAGAATTAAACGTATTTCAAAATTTGATATTGACAAAGCCCAACAGAAAATAGAGGCATTAGAAGATCAAATCGCCGAAATGAAGCATCATTTGGCTAATCTTATAGATTATACTATTGCTTATTTTACAAGGTTAAAAAAGGATTATGGAGAAGGAAGAGCGCGTAAAACAGAAATTAGAACATTTGATGATGTCGATGCAACAAAAGTTGTAATTAGGAATACAAAACTTTATGTAAATAGGGAGGAAGGTTTTATAGGTACCTCATTACGCAAAAATGAATATGTTTGCGATTGTAGTGATATTGATGATATCATAGCATTTACTGGAGCTGGTAAAATGATGGTAACTAAAGTTGGGTCGAAAACATTTATCGGTAAAGATATTATTCATGTTGCGGTATTTAAAAAGAAAGACAAGCGAACCATTTATAATATGATTTACAGAGATGGAGGTAAAGGCGCGTCATATATAAAGCGTTTTGCTGTAACATCTATAACTAGAGATAAAGAATACGATTTAACAAACGGTAATAAAAGTTCAAAACTTTGGTATTTTTCGGCAAATCCTAATGGAGAAGCCGAAGTTATTTCTATTTTCTTAAGACAAGTTGGAAGTGTTAAAAAATTAAAATGGGATATCAGTTTTGCAGACATTCTAATTAAAGGTAGGGCTTCAAAAGGTAATTTAGTAACTAAATATTCTATTAAGAAAATTGAACTAAAAGAAAAAGGAGTGTCCACTCTTAAACCTCGAAAAATATGGTTTGATGATACTGTACAGCGTTTAAATGTTGATGTCAGAGGAGAGTTGGTAGGAGAGTTTAGAGGAGAGGATAGAATTTTAGTTATTAATCAGAAAGGAATTGTAAAAACAATAATACCCGAGGTTACAGCTCATTTTGATAACGATATGATTGTTATGGAAAAATGGGTGCCTAATAAGCCAATTTCTGCTATTTATTTTGATGGTGAAAAAGAAAAGTATTTTGTAAAACGCTTTTTAGTAGAAAATGAAGGAAAAGAAGAATTGTTTATTTCAGAACACGAAAATTCTCATTTAGAGATTGTGTCTACAGACTGGAAACCTCTTGTAGAAATTGTATTTTCGAAAGAAAGAGGTAAAGAGCGAAAAGAGAATCAAAATATTGATATAGAGGGGTTTATATCGGTTAAAGGAATTAAAGCTTTAGGAAATCAATTAACAAGTTTAAAAGTAAAAACTGTTAATTTATTAGCTCCAATTCCTTATGATGTTGCTGATGAAACAGTTGTTGAAAAAACAGAACTAACACCTAGCTTGTCGCAAGAGGATATAGAAAATGAAAATAACAGTTCCGAAAATCTAGACGATGATGAGGCTCAAACCACGTTATTTTAATAATATAACCAGTCTAAACCAATTATTAAATTAGTCCGTCCATACCTGGGATATTAGGCATACCATCTTTAGCTACTGCAGCAATTTCGGCTTCATGAATATTAGTAGCTTTCTCTATAGCTTTGTTTAGCGTTAAGATTAAGTAGTCTTCTAATTGCTCTTTATCTTTTAATAAAGAATCGTCTATGGCTATAGTTTTAATAACTCTATTTGCTGTTAATGTAACTTTTAATAAGTCATCACTACTATTTTCATCAACTAAAACAGTATTTAAACGCGCTTTAGTTTCTTCAACTTTTTTCTGAGTTTCTTTAAGTTTGCCCATCATTCCCATTAGGTCTCCAAACATATATTCTAAAATTTAATTTGTTAAAATGCAAATCTATTAAATTATAAACAAAACAATCTCATATATTTTGGGGAAAAATAACTTGTATCATATGAATTTAAAATCGTCATTTTAACTAAGAAAAAAGAAATGGGGTTAATTGACTATTTTGAAATTTATTTGGAGCATACTCATTTTTATTATGAAGAAATTTAGCATCATTATGTTAATAAATTTTATTTTCGCAATGTCTTGTAAAAACGATCAAAGTATGACAGAAAATAATATAAGAAAAATACCATTAGTTAAGAAAATAGAAAAGAAACTAGAGATACATAACGATGTAAGAAACGACAACTATTTTTGGTTAAATGACAGGGAGAATAAAGATGTTATTGCTTATTTAAATGAAGAAAATGCATATACCGAAGCGTCATTAAAACATACTGAGCAATTTCAGAAAAACTTATTCGAAGAAATGAAAGGCCGCATTAAAAAGGATGACTCTTCTGTGCCTTATAAGAAAAACGGGTATTGGTATATTACCAGGTATGAAAAGGGGAAAGATTACCCTGTTTACCTAAGAAAGAAAGAGTCTCTTAATGCAGAGGAAGAAGTTTTGTTTGATTGTAATGAAATGGCAAAAGGCCATTCTTATTTCCAACTTGGTGGATTATCTATAAGTCCTGATAATAAATTTGCGAGTTTTTCTATAGATACAGTAAGCAGAAGACAATATACATTGTATATAAAAAACTTAATAACGGGAGAGGTTTTTTTAGATAAAATTGAAAACACCACAGGGAGTTCTACATGGGCAAATGATAATAAAACGTTATTCTATACCAAGAAAGACGAGGTTACTTTAAGGTCGGAAAAAATATATAAGCATAAAATAAAAACATCATCTAATGATGATGAAATAGTATATGAAGAGAAAGATGATACCTTTAATGCTTTTGTTTATAAATCAAAATCTCAAAAATATATTATAATTGGAGCCACCAGTACATTAACTTCTGAATATAGGGTATTAGATGCAAACACTCCAGATGAGGAATTTACCATTTTTCAGCCTAGAGAAAGGGGATTAGAATACTCAATAGCACATTATAGTGATAGTTTTTATATCATAACGAACAAAGATGACGCTACAAATTTCAAACTTCAAAAAACAAGCGAAAAAAAAACATTAAAAGAAAACTGGGTCGATGTTATACCGCATAGAAAATCAGTATTAATAGAAGATATCGAAATTTTTGAAGACTATTTGGTTGTAAATGAAAGAGAAAATGGTCTAAACCAATTACGTATTATGAGTTGGGACGGAAAAGAAGATTATTATTTTCCTTTTGAAAATGAAACTTACACAGCAGGAATTGGTGTTAATCCAGATTTTAATAGCAAGATATTAAGATACTCATATAACTCATTAACGACTCCTAGTTCAGTAATAGATTATAATTTTAAGACCAAACAAAAAGAGGTTAAAAAAGAACAAATTGTTTTAGGCGGAAGTTTCGATAAAAACAATTACGAATCTAAGCGAGTATGGGCAATAGCCAGGGATGGGGTCAAGGTGCCAATATCTTTAGTGTATAAAAAAGGAACAAAGCTAGACGGTAGTAGTCCTTTGTTGCAATACGCATATGGTTCGTATGGGTCAACTATAGATCCTTATTTTTCTTCAGTTCGTTTAAGTTTATTAGATAGAGGTTTTATATATGCTATTTCTCATGTAAGAGGTGGAGAATATTTAGGACGCGAATGGTACGAAAACGGAAAATTAAAAGCCAAGAAGAATACATTTACAGATTTTATCGATTGTTCTAAATATTTAATAAGTGAAAACTACACCTCCGAAAAGCATTTGTATGCCATGGGCGGGAGTGCAGGTGGCTTATTAATGGGGGTAATAGTGAATATGAATCCCGAATTATATAATGGTGTTATAGCAGCGGTTCCTTTTGTAGATGTTATTACAACAATGTTAGACGATAGTATTCCGCTAACCACAGGAGAGTATGATGAGTGGGGGAACCCAAATGAAAAGGACTATTATGATTATATGAAAACGTATTCACCATATGATAATGTAATAGCACAAAACTACCCTAATATGTTAGTAACAACTGGGTTACATGATTCTCAAGTACAATATTTTGAACCTGCAAAATGGGTAGCTAAATTAAGAGAATTAAAAACAGATTCAAATAAACTCTTATTTAATGTAAACATGGAAGCTGGGCATGGAGGTGCTTCTGGACGTTTTGAAAGTTTAAAAGAAGTGGCACTAGAGTACGCTTTTTTATTAGATTTAGAAGGAATCTCTAAATAATTAATTTAAAAATCTTATTTTTGAAAGTCCTTAGCTAATAACTAATATGTGGTGATAAACCATTCTTAAGAAGTCCAATGAATCAAAAAAAACAAGTTTTTAATAATGTGTTAGACCTTATAGGTAATACACCATTAATAAAGCTAAATAATATTACGAAGAAATTTAAAGGAAATTATTATGCAAAAGTAGAAGCATTTAATCCTGGGCATTCTTCAAAAGACAGAGTAGCACTTTATATTATTGAACAAGCTGAAAAAAAAGGAATTATAAAACCAGGAGATACGATTATAGAAACCACTTCTGGTAATACTGGTTTTAGCTTGGCAATGGTTAGTATCGTTAAAGGTTATAACTGTATTTTAGCTGTGAGTTCAAAATCTTCTGCAGATAAAATAGATATGCTTAAAAATATGGGGGCGCAAGTGTATGTTTGCCCTGCAAATGTTAAAGCGGACGATCCTAGGTCTTATTATGAAGTCGCAAAAAAGCTTCATAAAGAAATTAAAGGTTCTGTATATATCAATCAATATTTTAATGAATTAAATATTGAAGCGCATTATGCTACTACAGGACCAGAAATATGGAATCAAACCAATGGTGAAATAACACATTTGGTTTCTTGTAGTGGAACAGGAGGTACTATTTCGGGAACAGCAAGATTTTTGAAGGAAAAAAACTCTAATGTTAAAATAATTGGTGTAGATGCTTATGGTTCTGTAATAAAAAAATATCATGAAACTCGCGAGTTCGATTCTAATGAAATATATCCTTATAGAATAGAAGGACTTGGCAAAAACTTAATCCCAACAGCAACTGATTTTGATGCTATAGATCAATTTGAAAAAGTTGCCGACCAGGAAAGCGCTATAACTGCGAGAGAGATAGCAATAGAAGAAGGTTTATTTGTAGGATATACATCTGGAGCAGCAATGCAAGCCGTTAAGCAATTAAATGAAAAAAATACATTTAATGTTAATGATACTATTGTTGTTGTTTTTCCAGATCATGGTTCTCGATATATGAGTAAAATATATAATGATAAATGGATGGAAGACCAAGGCTTCTTTGATTTAGAAATAACAACAAAAAGTATAGAGTACATAAAATAAGTATAGATTATAACTAGTAGTTAACATATTTGCTGTTTTTTTGTTAACAATACAGTTTAAGATGTTGTCAATGGAGCAGAGAAATGTTTAATTTTGAAGTATTAATTTGATCGCTAAGAAATGAAAGATTTATTCGAAAAAATATATAAAGATAAAGGACCATTAGGAAAATGGGCTTCGCAGGCAGAAGGATATTTTGTATTCCCTAAGCTTGAAGGACAAATTTCTAATAGAATGAAGTTCCAAGGTAAAGAGGTGATTACCTGGAGTATAAATGATTATTTAGGGCTAGCAAATCATCCAGAAGTTCGTGAGGTAGATGCTCAAGCAGCTGCGGATTATGGTTCTGCATATCCTATGGGAGCAAGAATGATGTCAGGTCATACTGATTTACATGAACAACTTCAAAATGAATTGGCAGATTTTGTTAGTAAAGAAGCAACATATTTGCTTAATTTTGGATATCAAGGAATGGTTTCTACCGTAGATGCCCTGGTTTCTAAAGACGATATTATTGTATACGATGTCGATTCGCATGCCTGTATAATAGATGGTGTGCGTTTGCATATGGGTAAAAGGTTTACATATAAGCATAATGATATTGAGAGTTTAGAAAAAAACCTTGAACGCGCCACTAAAATGGCAGAACAAACTGGAGGAGGTATTCTTGTTATTTCAGAAGGTGTTTTTGGAATGAGAGGAGAGCAAGGTCGATTAAAAGAAATCGTTGCTCTTAAAGAAAAATTTAATTTCAGATTATTTGTTGATGATGCTCATGGCTTTGGTACTCTTGGAAAAACTGGAGCAGGTGCTGGGGAAGAACAAGGTATTCAAGACGATATAGATGTGTATTTTGCAACATTTGCAAAATCTATGGCGAGTACAGGTGCTTTTATTGCTGGAGACAAAGAAATAATAGACTATTTAAAATATAATTTACGTTCTCAAATGTTTGCTAAATCGTTACAAATGCAACTAGTAGTTGGTGCATTAAAACGTTTAGATATGTTAAGAACAATGCCGGAGTTAAAACAAAATTTATGGACTATTGTTAATGCATTACAATCTGGATTAAAAGCAAGAGGTTTTGATATAGGAACAACACAAAGTTGTGTTACACCGGTATATCTAAAAGGGAGTATTCCAGAGGCAATGGCTCTTGTTAGAGACTTGCGAGAAAACTACGGTGTCTTCTGTTCTATAGTGGTTTATCCTGTTGTACCTAAAGGATTAATTTTATTAAGAATGATACCTACAGCGGCGCACACATTACAAGATGTAGAAGATACGTTAGACGCTTTTGATGCTATTAGAGATAGGTTAGAAAATGGAACTTATAAACGTATGTCTGCTTCATTGATGAAAGCAATGGGTGAGGTGTAATTATAAATTACTTATGCAAAAAAGCTGTCCGAATATATTTCTGACAGCTTTTTTGTATAGTATTTAAAAGTTTATTCTAGGAGGGTTTAATCTCTTTTAGGTTTAATTCCTCGAGGCTTGCCTCGTATGAAGAGGAAAGTTTGAAAACCTAAGGTTTTCATCAGAGAAATTAGAATTCGAATAAATGCCTCGTGGGCTTGCCCCGAGGATTATTTACTACCCCGAGGCTTGCCTCGCCAGAAAATGTTTAAAGTTTAGAAACGTGTTTCTTTAAAATGCTCCGTGGGCTTGCCCCAGAGAAATTTACTAGAACTTTGTTTGTTTTCCAATTCCTTTATAAACAAAGATGGGTATTGGTTTGTCTGTTTTCGAAAAGCCGTAGAAAAAGATTCTGTGTTGCTATAACCAGCTTCGGCTGCGATAGCTTTTATAGAGTATAGCCGCAATGTAGGGTTTTGTTTTATTTCTTCAATAATATAATTTATTCTTAGTGTATTAATATATGTGCAAAAAAAACAGTTTTTTAATCGCTTTACCGCTTTTGATAAATAGTTAGAATTAGTATGCAATAGCTTAGCAAGCTTATTTAGAGTAAGTTTGGGTTCTAAGTAGCCTTTTTTATGTTCAAACTCTATTAGCCCTTCTTTTATTTTGTATAGAACAGCTTTAGACAGATCGGTCTTATTCTTTTTTTTAGCTATAATGATTTCTGGTTGTGTAGGTAAAAAATTTGCAACTATTATTTTGTGTTTTTTATAATAATCGTTGTGATTTGGAGTAACTAATCTATTTGAATACCTAAATTTCATTTATATATCTTTTTTCTTACGTAATACTTGGGTTTAATTTTGTAAAATCATCTATGCATATTAGCAGTTTCCCCTTATTTCAAAGCTTAACATCTTGCTGTCAATGTTTATTTTTGCAAATGTATTTTTTAAAATAATAGTGGTCTAATACTCATCAAAGAACATGCCAACGGCCTGCTATTTTTTGATGTTTATTTTAGATTTATCTTTGTTAATATTAAATGGTTTTATAACTATTAATGGTTGTTGTTAATTGCCAGCGTATTGACAACCTTACATGTTATTAATGCAAAAATTATAAAACATAACAAAGGGTACTTATTTTTTTATTGTTGTATTGAATATCTTCAGTTCGAGATTAGAGAGAGGCTTAATTGTATTGAGCTATAAATTACACTATCATCATAGTACAAAAAAACGTACCATCAGGATAAAATAAATAATAGACAAAAATCTAAATTGTGCTGTCAATGATGCGTTAATAATTCCCGTCCTTTGGTTTATTTTTTATTTCGTTTTTTCTTCATCTAGAAGAAAAAAAAGTACAACAGGGATATAAGTAATCATGAAGTGGAAAAAGCTTTAGATGCAATTATTTCTCCTAAGGCGTGGCTAAAATTATTTAAGCAAACGAAAAGAAGTATTATTAATTCTCAAAATTCGAAAAACTACCATCTTTATAAAAAATAACAATACGTTCTATTTCTTTTTCTTTAGTATTTAGAGAAAGTGTAGTGCTTGTTTTTTTAACAACATCTATAGGAGATGATTTAGTGTTAGAAAACAAATCTTCTTTTTCAGAGCTAAATATAGGTGTTTCTTTTTTAGTATTAGGAGGGAATTGCCCTTTGCCATTTGTTAGCCAGTACAAATCTATTTCTGGGTATGCAGATAGCACTTTAAGAATAAATTCTAAACTGGGTTTATTCCTACCCGATAGTAAATGAGAAATACTAGACCGTTGTACGCCTATCTTTTCAGCAAAGGAAGAGGCGCTTTCTGCATAAAAATCAATGATTTTTTTTAGACGTTTAGTAAATGCTTCGTTGTTTATCATTGTAAACTATTTGTAAAGAGATTAATGTGTTACAAATGTAAACATATAATGTGAGTATACAAAATAAGTATAAAATAATCTGATTTTTATAGGTATTAACACTTTAAATAAAACCATTTAAAAGACTAATTAACAGTGTTTTAAAGTATTTGTGACAAATTTATTGAAGCCAACTATAAAATAACTCTACTAATTGCTGTTAGGTAACTGTAAATCGACTACAATTGTAAACAAGAGGTTATATGAATTTTGTTTACAATTGTAATCAATCATTTATTTACCTTTGTAAACATATCTTTAATAGCATGGATAATAAAACCCTAAAAGGCTTATTTCATTTACATAAGGAATCGTCACTTTATGGGCGCTATATTACCTTAAAAAATATTTATCCTTTAATTATAAATTTGCCCAAACCCTATAAGGTTGACATTGTAGGAAGTTCGGTTTTAGAATCGCCACTTTATACTATTACCATAGGTACAGGAAGCAAACGAATTTTGTTGTGGTCGCAAATGCATGGTAATGAATCTACTACAACAAAAGCATTGTTCGATTTATTTAATTTTTTTAATAGTAATCACATTACTGCAAAGAATATCTTAAATAGCTGTAAACTTAAAATTATACCAATGCTAAACCCAGATGGTGCATTTACTTACACACGGTTAAATGCTAATGAGGTCGATTTAAATAGAGATGCTCAGAATTTAACGCAGCCCGAAAGCAAGGCACTTAGAGCAGTATTTAACCAGTTTAAACCTAATTACTGTTTTAATCTTCATGGGCAGCGTACTATATATAGTGCAGGTATGACCTCAAATGTAGCAACAGTTTCGTTTTTAACCCCGGCGGAAGATGTTAATAGGCTGGTTACCAAAGAAAGAACTGTTTCTATGGAAATTATTTCGAAAATGAACACTATGCTGCAAGAGGAGCTTCCTAATCAGGTTGGCATATACGACGATGGTTTTAACTTAAATTGTGTAGGTGATACGTTTCAAAATAAAGAGGTGCCAACCATTTTGTTTGAAGCAGGACATTATAAAGATGACTATGAAAGGGAAGTGGTAAGACGTTTTATTTTTCAATCTTATATAACCTCATTAAATTATATTGCTTTAAATACTATTACTGGTGAAAACCATAAAGATTATTTTAAGATACCAGAAAATAAAAAACTATTTTATGATGTTATAATACGTAACGTTATTATGAATTTTGAGTGCGTAGATATAGCGATTCAGTTTGAAGAAAAATTGTTAAAAAACAAAATATTTTTCAGCCCTATAGTACAAAAAATAGAAAGGCTTCAGTCTTTTTATGGTCACAAAGAGATTGATGCAAAAAATAATACCATTTTTGGAGAAAATAACAAAATATTAATGGAAGGAGACGAAGTAGGTTTAATAATGATGAATAACACTAAAATATTGATAAAAAGCACTAATAATGGGTAAAAGGTTAGACCATTTATCAAAAAAGTTCTAGCTTTGTGGCACGATTAAAAAATCAGAAATGGCAAAATTTAAATTAGACGAAATCGACCACCAAATTCTCGACATGTTAATAGATAACACAAGAGTTCCCTTTACAGACATTGCAAAAAAATTATTGATCTCGGCAGGAACTGTTCATGTAAGAGTTAAGAAAATGGATGATGCAGGAATTATTAAAGGCTCATCACTAACCCTCGATTATAAAAAACTAGGATATTCTTTCATTGCATATGTAGGTATATTCTTGCAGAATACTTCACAAACTAAGTTTGTATTAGAGCGTATTAACCATATTCCATTTGTAACAGTAGCACATATCACTACAGGTAAGTTTAATATCTTTTGCAAGATAAGAGCAAAAAATACAGCGCATGCTAAAGATATTATTTTTAGATTAGATGATATTGAAGGGGTTTATAGAACAGAAACCATGATTTCCTTAGAAGAAAGTATAAATGATAAGAAACGTTTAATGCATGATATCTTTAATGAATTAAACTAAAATAATTAAAAAGCCCTTTGAAAAAGGGCTTTTTTTTACACTTTAGATTTAATTTACTGAATGCATTTTTTTAGTACTTGCTATTAGGGGGAATATTTATGAAAAACAAGTTACACTTTTTAAGTTTTTCGTTATATTAATAAACTTAGCATATTATAAACAAGAATCAATAAATGTAATGACTACTAAAGATTTATTACCTAATGAATACCTTTCTACTTATAGTTCGTATATTAATTACGCAGCCAATACAGAAATGATTGAAGGCTTAATAAAAGGAAAAATGGCTGTAATTTCTTTTTATAATGAATTGTCAGAGCATATTTTAGAGTACCGCTATGAAGATCATAAATGGAGACCAATAGACATTCTAAATCATATTATAGATACAGAGCGTATTTTTGCTTATAGAGCATTACGTTTTGCAAGGCAAGATACCACACCACTTTCTGGCTTCGATGAAAACAGATATGCTATAGAAAGCGCTGCAACAAAAAGGCCTATTAAAGATATGCTTCAAGATTATGAGTTTACTAGAGACTCAACTATTGCTTTGTTTAAAAGTTTTAATTCTGAAATGCTTAAACGTAAAGGAATAGCTAGTGGGGGCGAAGTCTCGGTTAGAGCTTTGGCTTTTTTAATAATTGGTCATGAAAAACATCATGTGCAAATTATAAAGGAGCGTTACTTGCAAAAATAAGCTGTATTTTTAGCTTAATGGCTTCATGCCAAAAATGGACAAAATGCTTTATTAAGCATCTTATTTCGAAATTCGATTTAATAAGCATTCTTGAATAAAAATTTAATATAGATGTACAATTGAAATTATATTCAAAAACGGAAATTTTTCGATTTTTTTGGCATTTGGCCCTTAATACATATATTCTTATTCTTCTTCTTCTTCTTCTTCTTCTAAATCGGTATTTACAACCACATGACCATCGGTATTTATTTCTATTTCGCTATTAGCATCAAAGTTTACCATGGTGTATTGTAATTTGGTACCAATTTTCACTAAATAAATAGCAGCTTCGGTTTTGACCTCTATAGCTTCGATACGTTCGTTTCGATGATTGTCAAATATAATGATGTCGTCATCACCATAGCCATCTGGATACGTTGTGGTTAATAAATTCAATACTTCTGGCGTTAATTTTTTGTAGTCTACAATAACTCGTCTCATATACAGGGGTTTATATGGTTAATTTAGGTTAAGTTTTATTCTGACCATTACTATAAAAGAGTTACATAATTAATTTTGTTTTACTGTTTCTTAAAATTTATACTTTAGCACAAGTAAAAACTTAGTATAATTATTTCTGTCTCAACTTTGTAACAAGGATCAGCGTTACACTAAAATTACAAAAAAAAACAAATTATGCAACTTATTGATTGTAAAAATTAAAAGATTTTTTTATTAAATAATTTTCTACAATACAATTTATTTTTGGTTCCCCTATAGCTTTAAGTAAAACAAAGTTTACATTACCACCTTCATTTTTCTTATCATGTTTTAAGAGCTCTATAATAGTGTTTTGGTCTTTTTCATTAATATTGATATGTCCATAGATGGATTTTAAAATTGATTTTATGGTATTACAATCTTTAACCGAAAAGCTAGTGTGTTCTTTAGATAAATAGCAAGCTAAAATCATTCCAATAGCAATGGCTTCTCCATGCAATAATGTTGTTTTATTTTTATTACTTAAAAAATAAGACTCAATAGCATGACCAAGAGTGTGGCCAAAATTTAATACTTTCCTTATGTTATCTTCAAAAGGGTCTTGTTCTACAACATTTTTTTTAATAATTATAGATTTATAAATCAAATCATCTAATTTATCATAGTTTGTTTCGTAGCATTTTATAACAGCTTCCCAATAGGATTTACTATGGGTTAAACCGTATTTAAGCATTTCAGCAAAACCAGAACGTATTTCTAATGGTGGTAGTGTTTTTAAAAAATAAGTATCTACTAATACCATTTCTGAAGAGTTAATTAAGCCGATTTGATTTTTTAAAGCACCTAGGTCTATCCCTGTTTTTCCACCTATAGAGGCATCGACCATGGCTAATAATGTTGTAGGAACATTAATAAAGTTAATTCCTCTTTTAAAAGTTGAGGCTACAAAACCACCAAGATCAGTTATTATGCCTCCTCCGAGATTAATCATAAGGCTTTTTCTATCAGCATCTAACTCAGATAAGGCACTCCATACACCATCGCAAGTTTCTATGGTTTTATTTATTTCACCAGCTTCAATCTCAATAATTTCAATAACTACGTGTGTTTCAACTTTGGCTAAAAAATAAGGTAAACAAAAACGGTGAGTATGGCTATCTACCAAAACAAATAATTTTGAGTAATTCGCTGTTTTTAAATGAGTGTTTAACGCACTATAGCAATTGTCGTTAAAATGAATACTATAATTTTGAGTATTAATAGATGTCATGTAGCCTTTTAGTTATTTTTAACCGCGAAAGTAAGTGCTTATTTTTCTCCTCACAAATTATGTTTTAAAAAAAGAGATAGTATCTTATGAATTTAAAAATTTAAAGTTTAAGATTAAGTTAGGTATAAGTATATTTGCTGAATTATTTTCTTTAAAATTATGCATCAAGAAAAAATTTTTGAAAACACAGAAATAGCATTTGCTTTAAAATCTAATCAAGATCTTAATAAAGCCCATTTTTTATTTAGAATGATGGGGAATGCAACTTTAGTTAAGGTTGGGGCATTTATCACGAATAAGTCATTGCAGTTAGGTTTGCCTGTTAAAGGGCTGGTAAAAAAAACTATTTATAGTCAATTTTGTGGTGGAGAAACAGAGCAAGACTGTATTCCAGTAATTAAACGTTTATATGAAAAAGAAGTGTCTTCTATAATGGATTTTTCGGTAGAAGGAAAAGCTTCTGAGGCTGATTTCGATGCTGCTATGCGTAAAAAAATAGAATTGGTAAGCTTTGCGGCTAAAAACAAAGCCATTTCTATTGTAGCAATGAAACCTACGGCATTAGGGCGATTTGCGTTATGGCAAAAAATTACAGAAAAAATAGAACTTACAAGCACTGAACAAACAGAGTGGGAACGTATTATTGATCGTTTTGATGCCATTTGTAAAGCAACTTATGAGGCTAAATTACAAGTATTAATAGATGCTGAAGAAACATGGATGCAAGATGCGGCCGATGATTTGGTAGAGCTTATGATGGCGCGTTATAATAAAGAACGTTTAACCGTTTATAACACGTTGCAATGTTATCGTTGGGATCGTGTTGCTTATTTAAAAGAATTGCATGGTCGTGCAAAAGAAGGGGGGTATAGGCTAGGTATAAAAATAGTACGAGGGGCTTATATGGAAAAAGAAAGAGAGCGTGCCGAGGAGATGGGGTATAAATCACCTATTTGTGAAAATAAAGCAGCTACAGATCGTACCTTTAATGAGGCCTTAACTTATATGTTGGTTAATAATGATACTATTTCGGTTTTTGTTGGCACGCATAACGAAGCCAGTTCGTACTTGGCAATGCAAAAAATGGCAGAAAATAACATAGCAACTAATAGTAATAATGTCTGGTTTGGCCAGTTGTATGGTATGAGTGATCATATCAGTTTTAATTTAGCACAAAAAGGATACAATACCGCAAAGCTTATTCCTTTTGGGCCTGTAAAAGAAGTTATTCCTTATTTAATACGCCGTGCAGAAGAAAACACAAGTGTAGCAGGGCAAACAGGTAGGGAGTTAACTTTGCTAAGTAAAGAAATGAAGCGCCGAAAGTCGGATTAAGCTTTAGTAAAAATAACTTTTTTATGAGATGATATATTGTAATGAAAAGAGATTGTTTATTTGTGAAAAATAAAGGCTTTTTGTTTTTAAGGGTTAGTCGTTATAACTAAGTATATATTCGATTAACAGCTTACCATTATTTTATTAATTAACTAAATTGCGCCCGTAAATAGTATGGTGTAATTGTTGTTTAAACCCCTCCAAATCTGCTATATAAATTATTTTAAATAATTCATTTAAATGAAGCTTAAACTTATACTCTCATTATTAGTGATATCTAATATTGTAAATGCTCAATTTTCAAAAAAAAGAACTTGTAGTCATCCAAATTATGCTAAAATAAAAACCGATAAATTTTATTTAGCAAATATAGAAACGATAAACAAAAATGCCCAAGGGCAATTAGCTGTTAATGAAAGAGCTTATACTCAAAGTATTCATAATACAATTGCTAAATGGAATGGTGGTGGTTACTACAGGTACGATATGGGAACGGCTCCTGGTTTGGCTAATATTACTAGAGGAAATTTATTACGAGCTACCGATAGGCATACTGGAGGACATAGCTACGAGGAGTTAAAAAAAATGGCTCAGGATTTAGGAACGAACTTTAACATAGGCGATACGTTTTATATTTCTCTTTATAATCAGGGGAGCGATGTTCCTGCTTGGTCTTCTGAAGCATTAAAATTTAAATGGGAAAATTTAGGAGATTCTAGCTACAATGTAACAGTGGTTATAGAAACTAATTACGGCTACAATGGTGCTCCTGCATATACTAATGCAGAGGCAAATAAAATGATGGCCTTTTATAATTTGGTAAATCCTATAATAAAAGAGGTGTATGGGCCACCGTCTAGAAATCATGTGGTTTCAATTGTAAACGATGCTGTTGCTATTGGTACAAATACTTATTTTAATGGTCCGAATGAAGTGACTTCTAGCTTTGAGCTTAATGCCGAAGGGGATTTTGCACAACCTAGGTTAATGATTCATGAACTGGTACATGCTTATAGAGATAATGTAGGGCTTAGTAGCAACGACGAGTGGCATTATGACCCAACTTTAAGTGGGTTCGAAGAAGGTATGGCCGAATCTGTTGCAATTATAGTAATGGATATATTTATTGAAAGGCACCCTAATTTCTTTAATGGCGCTGAGTATAAAATTCATTGGTCGCATGCTAGAGGCATGAATTTTGATTGGGATTACGATTTTCAGAACCATAAACAGTTAACGACTACAGATTTTTTTAGTAGCGATGTAGGTACTGGTGCTCATGCTGAGCGTTATGGTACTAGTCAGGCAGCTATGCGTAAATTGTATATTGAAGATAATACTGTTTTTAAAAATTTTAACTCACTTTACTATAGTATGTTAAACTCTAATAACTCACTTGTTACTTCAAGAAATATGATTGTAGGTATTCTAAGTAATGTTATCGACAAAGTAGAGCGTACACCGACTTTAGAATGGATTAATAATCAAAGAGTTTTAGATTGTGAAGTGGTTCCTGGTAAGAAAATACACATGCTTACGTATCATTCAGCAAACCCGCCAAGAATTCATAAGTTAGACAATAGAATACATGCTTTAGATACACAGAATTTACCAGGAGGAAATGAGTGGTCATGGGATGAAATAGACCCATTAAATGATCAGAATTCAAAAAAATGGTACATACAAACTAATAACTTAGTCGGGGAATTACAAATTTACAACTACGACAATACCCTTAATCAAACTGTAGCAATACGAAATGATAAAATGAGTTTAAAATTAGGGCTCCCTGAAGATGTTGGCCCAAATCAAGGTCCTAATAACATGATGACTAATGGTGTTTTTACAGGGAATGAAGGGGCTAATGATTGCGATAACCAACCGGGTTGCGGAAAAAGACCTGACGGAATAGAAACTCACGATTTTATATCTACTTCTACGGCCAATAGAGATCATGGCGATTTACCAAATAATTTACCAGATAAAGCAACACAATTAGTTTCGGGATTAACAGCGCTTGGGTTGTACAGGTATGATATCTCGTTTACTGGTGGGTTTAATGAAACATTTTATAGAATTAATGGACAAGAATTAGTTGGTAGTTATGGTATTTATGGAGGTATTAAATCTAACGAAGATACAGTGCCTATAAAGGGGAAACTTGTTATTGAACATGAAGATTATAATGAGGAACCTGAAATAATTATTAATGATAAAGGAGCTTTTATAAGTGAAAGAGAATGGGCGTCTGTATTAGAAGCTAATCCAAACAGGCAAGGAGGGAGAAGCGACAGGCGTTATTCAGTTGAAGGAAAGGTACATGCTATTTATATTAGTGAAGATTGTGCGGAACATAAAATTGATTTTAGAACAATTTCTTATGGCGATGGTTTGTCAGGATCTCAACTTTTTTTGTTTAATGTCGATGATTTTGAGGATATTGAGTTTAAAGTAAATGATGCCATTTCTATTTGCGAAGGCGACTCGTTTACATTAGATGTTGAAAACAATTTTCCTGATATTTTAAATAACGATAGTCGAATAAAGTATAAATGGTTAGACCCTTCCGGAAATGAGATATCTACAAATGTTACGCATACTATTGCTCAAAGTGAAGACGTTTTACATGAAGGTGTTTTTACTTTAGAAATTGATTTTTTTGAATGCTTAATAATCAAAACAGTAGAGGTTGAAATTGATAATGCTGATTTTCAGGTAACCACTCCAGATGAATTAATCATTTGCGAAGGAGAAAACATAGATATTCAGGTAAATACAATTACTGATGCGGCTTATAACTGGATTGGACCTAATGGGTTTACTGCTACAACAGATCAGATTATTATTAGTAATGTAGCATTATCTGAAGCTGGTACCTATACAGTAGAGGTTACTGCTCCAGGGTGTGGTAATTCACCAATTATTAAAACAAGTAGTACAGAGGTTGTTGTAACACCAGAAACAGTAATTATCTTAACTACAGACGATGTTAGTGCCTGTGGGGGAGAAGATGTAGTATTAACAGTAAATGAAATAGCAGGAGTTACTTATAGTTGGTCTGGTCCAAACGGGTTTGCAGCTTCAACCCGAGAAGCCACTTTAACAGCAGTAACGCCACTAGAAGCTGGTACCTATACGGTGACTGCAACAGGAGTAGCTTGCGATGGCACTTCGGTGGTTGAAACCAGTGCAGTTTTGGTAGAAGTGGATGAAACTGTAACAATTATGTTAACTACAGACGATATTAGCACCTGTGAAGGGGAAGATATAGTATTAACAGTAAATGAAATAGCTGGGGTTACTTATAGTTGGTCTGGTCCAAACGGGTTTGCAGCTTCAACCCGAGAAGCCACTTTAACAGCAGTAACGCCACTAGAAGCTGGTACCTATACGGTGACTGCAACAGGAGTAGCTTGCGATGGCACTTCGGTGGTTGAAACCAGTGCAGTTTTGGTAGAAGTGGATGAAACTGTAACAATTATGTTAACTACAGACGATATTAGCACCTGTGAAGGGGAAGATATAGTATTAACAGTAAATGAAATAGCTGGGGTTACTTATAGTTGGTCTGGTCCAAATGGATTCACAGCCTCAACTCGAGAAGTAGCATTAAATACGGTAACGTTATTGGAAGAAGGAGTGTACACTGTAACAGTAATAGATACTAATTGCGATGGTTCTTCAGTAAGCGAATCTGCCACAGTGATGGTTTTAGTAGAGCCGATTTCAGTGCTAGACCTTTCGAATATTAAACCTGAGGTAAGACTTTGTGAAGGGGATGATTTTATTCAGAAAGCAAGTCTATATCCATATGCTACTTATGTGTGGATTGGACCTAATAATTTTTTATCTGAAACATTAGACCTAAGCCTGTTTGATGTCACAGAGGAAGAAGAAGGGGTATATACATTAATTGTTAATTTACTCTCATGTCATAGTGCCATCCAAGAAACGGCATCTATACATATAAATATAGATTCATGTCTTACAGATGTTAGTATTCCTAGTTATTTTACGCCAAATGGAGATGGGTTTCATGATAAATGGGTAGTAGATTCTGATGTTTTCGCTTTTGAAACTATTTATATTTTTGATCGGTACGGTAAATTGTTAAAAGAACTTTCACCTAATAAAAACAGTTGGGATGGAATGTATAATGGTAAATTATTACCAAGTTCGGATTACTGGTATGTTATTAATTTCAATGAAAATAATAAAAAGAAGTTTGGTCATTTTTCTTTAAAAAGGTAAAGTTTAAAATTATTATCTTAACCAAGTAATGCTTTTAAGTGTGGCTTTTTTTTCACAATTTTCCACTAGTAATACTGCCTCTTTACTAGTTAGTATTCCTTCTATATGATAGGTTTTACATGGTGCTGAGTTTGTATTACTTTTAGAAAAAATCACATCACCTTTTTGTAAAATGTAGTTTACACTAATGGTATCGATTTGGTTATTAACAATAAAGTTTTTAGCTTGATTAGAAAAATCTACTTTTTTAAGATTAATATTTTTCAAAACCCTTGCTTCTGGGCCATAGGCACAAGATACTTTCTTTCCATTAAGAAAAAAAGCGAGTATAACAAGTCCTAAAGAAAACCCTCCAAGATAATAGCCAATTCTGTGTACAAGTTTCATCGTAATTTTTTTTGCTTCTGCAAAAATAGTGTCATTTAAATAACAATGTATATTTAATTACTAATTTTTAATTAAAACAGTGTTTTAGTTAATGATTGTAATAAGAAAAATACACAACAATTATTATAGTAGCTATCTATAGTTATCATTTAATTTGGAGTAAAATCGATTAGATTTTCTAAAACTATTTTCGCTCCATTCTCAATAAGGATTTCTTTGTTTTTCAAACCAATACCAATAAATTCTACGTTAAGGTTTTTTGCTGTTAATAAGTCCCAAAGACCATCACCGACACAAATGATTCTGTCAAATTTTTTTACTTTATAATGAATTTTAGCATTCAATATCGCTTCTTTAACTATATTTTCTCTTTCTAGTATATTGTTTGAAGCGACTAGTTGAATGTCTTTAAAATTAATTCCGATGGATTTTAATTTGTATTCGGCAGGCTTTCTTAAAGAGCCAGTAGCATAACAAATTCCAAAATCATTTTCTTTTTCAAGTTTTTCAATTAATTTTTTGGCACCAGCAACTTCATTAAAATTTTCAAGCTTTATTTTTTCATTTAATCCATTTTCAAATTCAGTTAACTTTTGTTGAGAAAAGGTTAAGTCTTGATCGTTTTCATATATTTCTTTTGCAATATAGGAGTCTGTATGGTGCATAAATGAATTAAATTCAATGTCAATTTTTGAAACACCAATTTCAATTAACATTTTATAAAATGCTTTTTGATGGACTTTAACACTATCAGTTATAGTTCCATCTATATCAAATACTATTAAGTTTTTAGGGTTCAATTTTTTTTATTTTTGTAGACATTAAAAATTGCAATGATACTAGTCTTTATTTTGGGTTTAAAACAATAAATGGAATAATCATTTCTTCTAACGATACTCCTCCATGCTGGTAGGTATTTCTATAATAACTCACATAATGATTATAGTTATTGGGATAAGCAAAAAATAGATCACTTTTAGCAAAAATAAAAGAACTATTCATCGACATAGAAGGTAAATGTATAGTTCTAGGGTCTTTAGCGGCTAAAACATCTTTTTTCTCATAGCTTAAGCTACGGCCGGTCTTGTAGCGAAGGTTTAAACTAGTATCTCTGTCTCCTACTACTTTTGAAGGGTTCTTTACATTTATAGTCCCATGATCTGTTGTTAAAATTAATTTAAACCCTAATTGTTGTGCTTGTTGTATCATTTCTAAAAGTGGCGAATTTTTAAACCAACTTTGAGTTAATGATCGGTATGCTTTATCGTTAGATGCAAGCTCTTTAACAACATCCATTTCAGTCTTAGAATGTGAAAGCATATCAACAAAATTGTACACAACTACAGTTAAATCATTTTCCTTTAAACCGTTAAAATTATCTGCTAGTTTTTTTCCAGATTTAAGATTTGTTATTTTATAATATTCATATTTTAGATGAGTTAGCCCTAAGCGTTTCATCTGTGCGTTTAAGAAATCGGCTTCATGGAGGTTTTTACCGCCTTCGTCAGTATCGTTTTTCCAATATTCAGGATGCAATTTTTCCATATCGCTAGGCATTAGCCCAGAGAAAATGGCATTACGAGCATATTGTGTAGCGGTAGGTAGTATACTAAAAAATGGTAGTTCACTTTCTTTTTTATAATGGTTATTAACGATGGGCTCAAAGGCTTTCCATTGGTCATAACGTAAATTATCGACAACAACTAACAGTGTTGGTTGTTTTTTGCTTAATTCTGGCGCAATTTTATTTTTAAATAAATTATGAGACAAAATAGGAGCATCTGTATTGGGTTCGAACCAAGTAGGGTAATTTTTATCTATAAATTTTCCAAACTGAAGGTTGGCTTCATTTTTTTGCGATTCAAGAATTTCGATCATGGCTGGGTCTTCAATATTTTCCAATTGAATTTCCCAATAAATCAGTTTTTGATATAAAGCGATCCACTCTTCATATGTATTTACCATAGATAGTTCCATAGCAATTTTACGAAACTCTTGTTGGTAGTTTGATGTGGTTTTCTCAGAAACTAATCTAGAATGATCTAAGTTTTTCTTTAGACTTAACAATATTTGGTGTGGGTTTACAGGCTTTATTAAATAATCGGCTATTTTATTACCAATAGCTTCTTCCATAATATATTCCTCTTCACTTTTAGTAATCATTACAACAGGAAGCGTATTCTTTAATTCTTTAATTTCATTAAGAGTTTCTAAACCAGTCAAACCAGGCATATTTTCATCTAAAAAAACAATATCGAAATTAGTGTTGTCTATAATATCGATAGCTTCGGTTCCACTATTACAGGTTGTAACATTATAGTTTTTTTGTTCAAGAAACATAATATGGGGCTTTAATAAATCTATTTCGTCGTCAACCCAAAGAATATTAATAGTGTTCATGTATATTTGTTTTAAATTAAAAAGGGGTAAGCTTGAATACGTTAAACAAACTTAAAATACTTAACGATCCAATTTACGGATTTATTACTATACCAAATTCGTCTATTTTCGATTTAATCGAACATAAATACTTTCAACGCTTACGACGAATTTCTCAAATGGGAATGTCTTATTTGGTATATCCTGGAGCACATCATACTAGATTTCATCATGCGATAGGATGTATGCATTTAATGCAAAAAGCAGTTAATGTCCTTCGTTTTAAGGGAGTTGCAATTTCTAAAAAAGAAGAAGATGCACTTTATATCGCAATATTATTACATGATATTGGCCATGGTCCTTTTTCTCATGCTATGGAACATAGCATTGTAAATGGGGTGTCGCATGAAGCTATTTCCTTATTATTTATGGAGCAATTAAATAAAGAATTTAACGACGATTTAACATTAGCCATAAAAATATTTAAAGGTGAATACGAACGAAAATTTATGTGTCAGCTCATATCTAGTCAATTGGATATGGACCGTTCAGATTATTTGAAGCGAGATAGTTTTTACACAGGGGTATCTGAAGGAAATATTAATAGTGAACGACTCCTTACCATGTTAAATGTAAAAGGTGATGCATTAGTTATAGAAAGCAAAGGAATTTATAGCGTAGAAAAATTTTTATTAGCAAGACGTTTAATGTATTGGCAAGTGTATTTGCATAAAACCAGTTTAGTTGCAGAACAATTACTTATTCGTGTTTTAAAGCGCGCTAAAGAATTAGCAAAAGAAGGAGTAACATTAAATGCAAGTAAACCATTATCTTATTTTTTATATAATGAAACTAAATTGGATAATTTTAACACAAAATGTTTAGAAACATTTGCTAAACTAGACGATTATGATATTGTTTCAGCTATGAAAGCATGGCAATCTCACGACGATTTTGTGCTTAGAAATTTATGCGAAATGATTATTAATAGAGATTTGTTACAGATAAAACTTAAAAAGAAAAAAATAAAGATAGAGCAATTAGAATTACAACGTAAAAAAATAATAGACATATATAATATTACTGCAAAGGAAGCCGATTATTTTGTGTTTACAGGCACTGTAACAAACCAAGCCTATCAACAAGAAAAACAAAAAATAAATATTTTATATAAAGACGGAAAAATAGAGGATATTGTTAAGGCATCAGACCAATTAAATTTAAAAGCATTGACTAAACCTGTAACTAAATATTATATATGTTACCCAAAAGATAAACTTTAAGACATTTTTTCTATTTTTGCGAGGCATGAATTTTACAGCAGAACAAATAGCAGGAATTTTAGAAGGTGAAATTGTTGGAGACCCACAAATTGAAGTTTCAAAATTATCTAAAATAGAAGAAGGGGAAAAAGGCTCTTTAACCTTTTTAGCTAACCCTAAATACACACCATATATATATACAACAAATGCATCTATAGCTATTGTTAATAAAGATTTTATTCCCGATCAGGAATTGTCTGCAACACTAATAAAAGTGGATGATGCTTATCAGTCTTTTTCGAAATTATTGGAGTATTATAACCAAATAAAACTTAATAAAAAAGGAATAGAACAGCCTTCATTTATTGCAGAAAATGTAATAATAGGTAAAGAGGTTTATATAGGTGCATTTACATATATAGGACAGAATGTAACTATAGGAGATAATGTAAAGATTTTTCCAAACTCTTATATTGGGGATAATGTAGTAATTGGGAATGACACTGTGTTATTTTCTGGTGCTAAAATATATTCAGAATGTCATATAGGTAATTATTGTGTTATTAATTCGGGCGCAATAATTGGAGCAGATGGTTTTGGATTTGTACCTAATGATGAGGGGGGCTATGACAAAGTGCCACAAATTGGAAATGTTATAATAGAAAATTTTGTAGATATAGGAGCGGCTACAACAATTGATAGAGCGACTTTAGGATCTACAATTATAAGACAAGGTGTAAAATTAGACAATCAAATACAGATTGCTCATAATGTAGAAATTGGGAAAAACACAGTCATCGCTGCACAAGCTGGTGTAGCAGGTTCGACTAAAATAGGAAGTAATTGTCAAATAGGTGGCCAAGTAGGAATAGCAGGGCATCTAACCATAGGTAATGGGGTGAAAATCCAAGCACAATCCGGAATTGGTCGTAATGTTAAGGATAATGAAATACTTCAAGGTTCTCCGTCTTTTGCATATGGCGATTGGAATAAATCTTATGTCTATTTTAAAAACTTACCTAAGCTAGTTAAAACAGTAAATGATTTAGAAAAAAAAGTAAATGGCAATAATTAAAACTAAAGTCAAGCAAAAAACAATAGAAAATGAAGTTTCTTTAAAAGGTGTAGGTTTACATACAGGGACTGAAGTTTCTTTAACATTTAAGGCGGCTAACCCTAATTCAGGCTTTTCATTTAAGCGAATAGATTTGGAAGGAAGCCCAGTAATTGAGGCAGATGCAACATATGTAACTAATACACAACGTGGTACTTGTTTAGAAAAAAATGGAGTTATAATACAAACTTGTGAGCATGTTTTAGCAGCATTAGTTGGTTTAGATATAGACAATGTAATAATAGAGTTAAATGCTTCTGAGCCCCCAATAATGGATGGTTCTTCAAAGTTTTTTGTAGATGCAATCGAGAAAGCAATAATTATTGAGCAAGAAGAGTACCGAGAAGAATATGTTGTAACAGATGTTGTTTCATATACAAATGAAGAAACAGGAAGTGAGATATTAGTAATGCCTTCTCAAGAGTACCAAGTTACGACTATGGTAGATTTTGGCACGAAAGTTTTAGGAACTCAAAATGCAACACTAAATAGTCTTTCAAAATTTAAAGATGAAATTGCATCTTCGCGTACTTTTAGCTTTTTGCATGAGTTAGAAAACTTATTAGAAAATGGACTAATAAAAGGAGGAGATCTTAATAACGCTATAGTTTATGTGGATAAAAAATTATCTACTGATACTATGAAAAAACTTAAAGTTGCTTTTAAAAAAGACTCAATTTCTGTTAAGCCAAACGGAATATTAGATAATTTAACATTGCATTACCCAAATGAAGCTGCACGACATAAATTATTAGATGTTGTTGGCGATTTAGCGCTAATTGGTACACGAATTAGAGGAAAAATAATAGCAAACAAACCTGGTCATTTTGTTAATACTCAATTTGCAAAAAAAATGTCAAAACTTATTAAGAATGAACGTCGTAATAATGTTCCAAATATAGATTTAAATCAAGATCCAGTAATGGATGTAAATCAAATAATGGATATGTTACCTCATAGGCAGCCATTCTTGTTGTTAGATAAGGTTTTTGAAATTACAGACAACTCAGTTATTGGTATGAAAAATGTGACCATGAATGAGCCTTTTTTTGCAGGGCATTTTCCTGGTTCACCTGTGATGCCAGGGGTTTTAATTGTAGAAGCAATGGCCCAAACTGGAGGGATTTTAGTGTTGAGCACCGTGCCAGATCCTGAAAATTATTTAACCTTTTTTATGAAAATTGATAAGGTTAAATTTAAAAAAATGGTAGTTCCAGGAGATACTTTAATATTTAAATGTACTTTAATAACACCAATTCGAAGAGGAATATGTCATATGCAAGGTTATGCATATGCTAACGGAAAATTGTGTGCAGAAGCAGAGTTAATGGCGCAAATTAAAAAAGTAAAATAGATTGAGAAAATTATTTAAGTGTTTCTATATATTAAAAGACATTAAAATTACTACTAACAAAATATGAATCAACCTTTAGCATATGTACATCCTGGAGCAAAAATTGCAAAAAATGTAGTTATTGAGCCCTTTACAACAATAAATAATAATGTCATTATAGGAGAAGGTACATGGATAGGTAGTAATGTTACTATAATGGAGGGGGCTCGCATAGGAAAAAATTGTAATATTTTCCCTGGAGCAGTAATATCTGCTATACCTCAAGATTTAAAATATAATGATGAAGATACTCTTACGATAATAGGGGATAATGTTACTATTCGTGAATGTGTTACGGTTAATAGAGGTACCACAGATCGTATGAAAACTGTTATTGGAGATAATTGTTTAATTATGGCTTATTGCCATATTGCACATGATTGTATTGTGGGGAATAATTGTATATTCTCTAATAATAGTACGTTGGCAGGTCACGTAACTCTTGGTGAGTATGTTGTTTTAGCAGGAATGACAGCTGTACATCAATTCTGCTCTGTAGGGAACCATGCCTTTGTTACTGGAGGTTCTTTGGTACGTAAAGATGTGCCACCTTTTGTAAAAGCGGCAAGGGAGCCCTTATCGTATGTAGGAATAAATTCAGTAGGGTTAAGGCGTAGGGGTTATAAAACTGAAAAAATTAGAGAAATACAAAATATTTATCGTATCCTATATCAAAAGCATTATAATAATACACAAGCTTCAGAGATTATTGAAGCAGAAATGGAAGCAACACCAGAGCGTGATGAAATTTTACAGTTTATTAAAAACTCTCACCGTGGTATTATGAAAGGATATTTTAAATCTAACTAAGTAAATTAAAAAATTAAAATATGGCAAGTACATCAGATATTAGAAATGGTTTATGCATAAAATATAATCATGATATTTATAAAGTAATTGAATTTTTACATGTTAAACCAGGTAAGGGCCCTGCATTTGTTAGAACAAAACTTAAAAGTGTTACTTCGGGAAAAGTAATAGATAATACGTTTTCTGCTGGGCATAAATTAGATGATGTTCGTGTAGAAACACATAAGTTTCAGTACTTATATAATGAAGGAGAAACTTATCATTTCATGAATCAAGAAGATTATTCTCAAATAGAATTACAAAAAGCATCTTTAGACTCTCCAGGTTTAATGAAAGAAGGAGAGGTTGTTACTATTTTAATTAATTCGGAAGATAGTATGCCGCTTTCTGTAGATTTACCAGCTAGTGTAATTTTAGAAGTTACAGCAACCGAACCAGGTGTAAAGGGAAATACAGCTACTAATGCAACGAAACCAGCAACAGTTGAAACCGGCGCAACAGTTAATGTCCCTTTATTTATTAATGAAGGCGATAAAATAAAAGTAGAAACTACAAAAGGAACATACAAAGAAAGAGTTAAAGAATAGAAAAGGGTATAAGCTTAGAGTTTATATGTTCTTATGTTAAAGACGTTTTATTTTGAGATTGTTTAGTATAAGGTTTTAGTATTTAAAATCTTTTTACAAAAGATTGTTTCCTTAAATAAATTTTAAACTGATAAATGAATACATTCAAAAAAAATGAAATTCCCAAAACCATATACACTTAAAGAAATAGCAAATATAATTAAATGCGAATTTATAGGAGAAGAGTCATTTGTTGTTTTTGGTATGAATGAAATTCATGTAGTAGAGCCTGGAGATATTGTATTTGTTGATCATCCTAAATATTATGATAAAGCATTGCAATCTGAAGCAACTGTTATTTTAATTAATAAAAAGGTAGATTGTCCAAAAGGTAAAGCGCTACTTATAAGTAAGGATCCATTCAATGATTTTAATAAATTAACAAATCATTTTAAACCTTTTGTAGAAGCAAAAATTGCTGTATCTAAGACTTCTAAGGTAGGAAAAGGGACTGTCATACAACCCAATTGTTTTATTGGTAATAATGTAACTATTGGGAGTAATTGTGTTATCCATTCTAATGTATGTCTTTATGACGATACTGTAATAGGCGATAATGTTATTATACATGCAGGAAGTATAATAGGAGCTAGTGCTTTTTATTATAAAAATAGACCAGAAGGTTTCGACCAATTACAATCTGGTGGTCGGGTCGTAATAAAAGATAATGTGGATATTGGCGCGCTTTGTACTATAGATAGAGGAGTAACAGGAGACACAACAATAGGTAAAGGTTCTAAATTAGATAATCAAATACAAGTGGGGCATGATACTATCATAGGAGAAAAATGCTTAATAGCCTCTCAAACAGGGATTGCTGGATGTTGCATCATTGAAGATGAGGTAACGATATGGGGGCAAGTAGGAACTAATAGTGGTATTACAATTGGTAGCAAGGCTATTATTTTAGGACAAACGGGCGTTACTAAATCTGTAAAAGGAGGTAAAACATATTTTAGTACACCTATTCAGGAATCTAGAGAAAAATTAAAAGAATTAGTAGCCTTAAAACAGTTGCCATATTTACTTAAATCCTTAAAAGAAAAGTAAATTTTAAGAAGCAAAAGAGTTATTAAACACTTTAATAAATAAATTTATTAGCTTACTTTTGCTAGCAGAATTTTAATAAGCAAATTTGCTTATATTAAATTTTAAATTGAATAAAAACATTTTATAACTTATAAGCATGAGCGTTTTAGTAAATAAAGATTCAAAAATAATTGTTCAAGGTTTTACAGGTAGTGAAGGTACTTTTCACGCTGGTCAAATGATTGAATATGGGACAAATGTAGTAGGTGGAGTAACACCTGGAAAAGGTGGGCAAACTCACCTAGATAGACCTGTTTTTAATACTGTTCAAGAAGCTGTAGATAAAGTAGGAGCAGATACAACAATTATATTTGTACCGCCAGCATTTGCTGCTGATGCTATTATGGAAGCTGCAAATGCAGGAATTAAAGTAATTATTACCATTACTGAAGGTATACCAGTTGCAGATATGATAAAAGCTGCTGACTATATTAAGAATAAAGATTGTCGATTAGTAGGTCCTAATTGTCCTGGAATTATTACTCCTGGCGAGGCAAAAGTTGGGATTATGCCAGGGTTTGTTTTCAAGAAAGGAAAAATTGGGATTGTTTCCAAATCAGGAACATTAACTTATGAAGCAGCAGATCAAGTTGTAAAACAAGGGTTAGGTATAACTACAGCAATAGGTATAGGTGGAGACCCAATTATTGGAACTACTACAAAAGAAGCTGTAGAATTATTAATTAATGATTCTGAAACAGAATGTGTCGTAATGATCGGTGAAATAGGTGGGCAGTTAGAGGCAGATGCTGCAAATTGGTATAAGGCTAGCGGAAGTAAAAAGCCAATTGTAGGTTTTATTGCAGGGGAAACAGCACCAGCAGGACGTACAATGGGACATGCTGGGGCTATAGTAGGAGGAAGTGATGATACGGCTCAAGCAAAAAAGGCTATTATGAGATCTTGTGGTATTCATGTTGTTGATTCTCCTGCAGAAATTGGTAAAAAAGTAGCCGAAGTATTACAATTAGTATCGTAATTTTTTGAGTAAAAAAGGAGTTTAACATTTATTATGTTAAAGTATTCAAAATTATAAACATAAAATTAGTTCGTAAGTTATAAATTAGCTTGCGAACTTTTTTTTTAAGTGACCTTAAAAATTAATTTTATTCAAAAAAAACAAAAATGAACTACCAAAAATTATTCCTTGCTTTTGTTTTAGTGTTGTTAATATTTGGCTGTAAAAAAACAACTAATAAGGATGTATTACCTATTGTAACAGAGAAGCATAAAGACGTAAATGGTAATAGTTACGAAATTGTAAAAAGTGATCCAACAGGCTTACGATTGTATACTTTAAACAATGGTTTAAAAGTTTATTTAAGTAAAAACACAGACGAACCCAAAATACAAACTTACATAGCTGTTCGAGCTGGTTCAAATTATGACCCTAAAGAATCCACAGGGTTGGCACATTACTTAGAGCATATGGTGTTTAAAGGAACAAGTAAAATAGGAACAGTAAACTGGGAAAAAGAAAAAACATATTTAGATAGAATATCTAAATTATATGAGCAACATAGAGCAGAACAAGACCCAGATAAAAAGTTAGCTTTGTACAAACAAATAGATAAAGTTTCTTTAGAGGCATCAAACTACTCTGTAGCGAATGAATATGATAAAATGGCAAGCTCTCTGGGTGCAACAGGAACCAATGCACATACTTGGTTTGAGGAAACAGTCTATAAAAATAAAATACCAGCAAACGAACTAGGTAAATGGTTATCCTTAGAAAAAGAGCGTTTTAGTGAACTTGTTTTACGTTTATTTCATACAGAGTTAGAAGCTGTTTTTGAAGAATTTAATAGGGGGCAAGATAATGATGGAAGAAAACGTTATGCAGCAATGTTAGATGGATTATTTCCTAAGCACCCTTATGGTCAACAGAAAACAATAGGTACTGCAGAACATTTAAAAAACCCTTCTTTAGTTGATATTAATAATTATTTTAAAAAGTATTATGTGCCAAATAATATGGCTATGGTATTGGTTGGAGATATAGATTTCGATACAACTATACAGCAGGTAAATAAAACTTTTGGAAAACTAAAAAAGAAAGAGGTAACACATCCTGTATTGCCAAAAGAAGAACCGATTGAAAGTGTTATTACTAAAGAAGTATTTGGTCCAACCTCAGAAAGTATTTCTATTGCATTTCGCTCAGGTGGAGTAAATACAAAAGAACAAAAATTGGTAACCTTATGTGATATGATTTTGGCAAATGGGAAAGCAGGTTTAATCGATTTAAATTTAAATCAAAAACAAGTGGTTCAAAAAGCTAGTTGTTCTCCTATGTTTTTAAATGACTATGGTTATCATTCATTTTACGGTACCCCAAAAGAAGATCAATCTTTAGATGAAGTTAAAGATTTAATTATGGCTCAGATAGAGTTACTTAAAAAAGGCGCTTTTGATGATTGGATGATAGAGGCTGTGGTAAATGATTTGAAAAAAAGCCAGTTGCAGAAATACGAAAATAGTACAGCATTGGCTTCAGCATATTACAATGCATTTATTCATCACGAAAAATGGGAAGATAAAGTTAAGTTTTTAGATGATTTAAAAGTTATCACAAAAAAAGAACTTATCGATTTTGCAAACTCATTTTATAAAAACAATTATGTTGTAACCTATAAAAGAAAAGGAGAAGATAATACTATTGTAAAAGTTTCTAACCCAGGTATTACTCCGGTAAATTTGAATAGGGATAAATCTTCGCAATACATTAAAGATTTTAATGTGATTAAGTCAAAACCATTACAGCCTTTATACGTTGATTATAATTCTTCTATAAAGCAAATCGAAACAAATAATGGCTTAAAAGTGTCTTATATAGAAAACAAAACGAATGATCTTTTTGATTTAAATATCATTTTTGATATGGGTAATGATCATGATAAAAAATTGGGACTTGCTGTTGGTTATTTAGAATATTTAGGAACAAATAAATATAATGCTGAAGAACTAAAAAAAGAGTTTTACAAATTGGGGATAGATTATTTTGTAAATACAGGGGGAGAGCAAACTTATGTTGGTTTAAAAGGATTAAAAGAAAATTTAGCCAAAGGTTTAGAACTATTAGAACACTTATGGGAAAATGCGGTACCAAACCAAGAGGCTTACGATAAGTACGTACAGTCTATTGCTAAAAGCAGACAAAATAATAAAACAAGTAAAAGGCGTATATTAAGATCTGGGTTAAGAAACTATTCAAAATATGGAGAAAACTCACGTTTAAGAAATATTATAAAAGTAAGCGCATTAAAAACTATTGACCCTCAAGAATTAGTTCGTATTATTAAAGGGTTAAAAAGTTATGGACAACGATTGTTTTATTACGGAAAAGATATTGATAAGGCTGTTTCTGCACTTAATAAGTTTCATAACGTTCCTACGGTTTTAAAAGAGTATCCAGAAGCTAAAACGTATTTAGAAAAAGAAACTGGAGGTAATGTGTATTTTGTAGATTATGATATGGTACAATCAGAAATGATGTTTTTAGCTAAAGGAAAACCGTTTAAGGCAGAGAGTTTAGCAGCTTCTACGTTATTTAATGCATATTTTGGAAGCGGTTTATCTTCCATTGTTTTTCAAGAAATAAGAGAGTCAAAATCATTAGCATATTCGGCGTGGTCTAACTATTCTACTGCAAGAAAAAAAGCTCATTCAAATTATGTTATGGCATATATAGGAACTCAAGCTAACAAAATGGATCAGGCAGTAGAAGCAATGATGGATTTAATGAGTAATATGCCAGAGTCAGAAGATCAGTTTAATGCAGCAAAAAAAGCTGCTTTAAAGAAAATTGCTGCGCAGCGTATTACAAAATCGAATATCTTTTGGAATTATGAACGTTTGCAAAAACTAGGAATTAATAACGACAATAGAGAAGAAATATATAATGCAATTAAAGAAATGAAAATAGAAGATTTGCGTCATTTCTTTAATAATAATATAAAAGGTGAAAACTATAATGTTATGGTAATAGGAAATAAAAAAGATGTTAATTTTAAAGCTTTAAGGAAGTTAGGTAAAGTGCAAGAAATGGATATCGATTATTTATTTAACTATGAAAAGCCTGAAGCTGTAAAGTTGTAATTATAGCTAGTATTTTTGATGAGACTTAATGGTTAAGTTAGAGATAAATAAAATGATACAATTAAATATAAATTGTGTCATTTTTTGCATTTCAACACCTAGTAATTGCTATATTTGAACTGCTAATAAAAAACGCTCTCTTTTAAAAACTAATAAAAGTATATATGGAGAGGAAGAAAATTAAATAAGTTATTTTGATGAAACTTTTAGAAGGAAAAACAGTTATAATTACAGGAGCAAGCAGAGGTATAGGTAAAGGTATTGCTCAAACTTTTGCTGAACAAGGTGCTAATGTAGCATTTACTTATAGCTCATCTGTTGATGCAGCTAATAAATTAGAACAGGAATTAAATACACTAGGCATAAAGGCTAAAGGTTATAAAAGTAATGCTGCAAATTTTGAAGAGGCTCAAAGTTTGGCATCCGAAGTTCTTAAGGAATTTGGTGCTATAGATGTTTTAATTAATAATGCAGGAATTACCAAAGATAATCTTTTAATGAGAATGGGAGAAGAAGACTTTGATAAAGTCATTGAGGTTAATTTGAAGTCAGTTTTTAATATGACTAAAGCTGTACAACGTACAATGCTTAAACAAAGAAAAGGATCTATTATAAATATGAGTTCTGTAGTTGGTGTTAAAGGAAATGCCGGGCAAACGAATTATGCCGCATCTAAAGCTGGGATTATTGGTTTTTCAAAATCGGTGGCATTAGAGTTGGGGTCAAGAAATATTAGAAGTAATGTGGTTGCTCCAGGTTTTATAGAAACAGAAATGACAGCAAAATTAGATGAAGAAACAATAAAAGGATGGCGAAGTGCAATTCCATTAAAGCGAGGAGGAACACCAGAAGACATTGCAAATGTTTGTGTGTTTTTAGCGAGCGATATGAGTGCATATATAACAGGACAAACTCTAAATGTTGATGGCGGAATGCTTACCTAAATATATTGATACGCGATTTTAGTCGTAGTTAAATAATGTCAACACAAACCGTTTTATATATCATACTAGCAGGAATAATAGCGCTTTTATTAGCGCTATTCCAATATATATATAAATCAAAAAGTAGTTCAAAGCGGCGTATCGTTTTTGCTTTTTTACGTTTCCTATCTATTTTCTTTACTTTATTATTACTAATTAACCCAAAGTTTGATAGTTATAAGGTGTATGCTGAAAAACCAAATTTAGTAGTTGCTATTGATAACTCACTTTCTGTTAATCATTTGAATCAAAAAGAGAACACACTAGCATTTGTAGAGGAGTTAAAAAATAATAAAACAATAAACGAAAAATTTAATATCGAATTTTATTCGTTTGGAGAGACATTAAATAGCTCCGACTCTTTAAGTTTTAATGAACAACAATCGAATATACATAAAGTTTTTAAAGCACTAGGAGAGATCTATAAAAACACGGTTTCTCCAACAGTAATGGTTTCGGATGGAAACCAAACGTATGGTAATGATTATGAGTTTTCAGCTAAAAAATACAATCAGCCTATTTACCCAATAATATTAGGAGATACAATTACATATACTGATTTAAAAATAAGTCAACTAAACGTTAATAAATATGCTTATTTAAAAAACGAATTCCCAATAGAAACCATAGTATTATATACTGGAAATCAAGAAGTAATATCAAAATTTATAGTAACTATTGGTGATAAAATTGTGTTTTCAAAAAGGTTAAGTTTTAATCAAATAAATAATACTCAGCTTATCAATTTTACATTGCCAGCAAATAGAGTAGGAGTACAAAGTTATAAAGCTAAAATAGTACCCATAAATTCTGAAAAGAATAAAATAAATAATATTAAAAATTTTGCTATAGAGGTTATTGATCAAAAAACTAAAGTGGCAATAGTGACGACTATTACACATCCAGATATAGGTGCCCTTAAGAAAAGTATTGAAGCTAATGAGCAGCGCACAGTTACTTTTTTAAAACCCAACGAAGCATCTGGTCAAATAGATGATTTTCAATTAATTATATTGTACCAGCCAAACAATTACTTTAGAAATTTATTTAAGGAATTAAAGGCTAAGAATAAGAATAAGTTTATTATTTCTGGAACGAGAACAGATTGGCGTTTTTTAAATTCTGAAAGCAAAACTTACAGTATGGGACTAACCAACCAAACTGAAGAGTATCAACCTATATCAAATAACAATTATAATGAGTTTATAATAAATGATTTAGATTTTAATTCTTACCCGCCATTATATTCGGCCTTTGGAGATGTTGAATTTAAAATCCCTATAGAAACCATATTATATAAGAGTGTAAATGGTATAGATACTAAAGCTCCATTATTGGCTACTTTTGAAACTAACGAAAGAAGAGAGGCTATATTATTTGGGGAAAACATATGGAAATGGAGAGCTCAAAGCTATTTAAATAGAAAAAACTTTAATAGTTTTGATGATTTTATAGGAAAAATAGTGCAGTACTTAAGTTCTAATAAAAGAAAAAATCGTCTAAATATTGAGTACAAGTCTTTTTATGAAGGTAGTGCCGATGTATTGATAAAAGCTCAGTTTTTTAATAAAAATTACGAATTTGATGCGAACGAAACATTAACTATTTTTTTAAAAAATAAAAACAGTGGAGCTGAAACTACATTTCCTTTAATATTGAAAAATAATAACTATCAAGTAGATTTGTCTAGTTTGCCAGCTTCGGATTATAGTTTCATTGTAAAAGCAACTGGTGAGCCCATTTCAAAATCGGGAACGTTTAAAATTTTAGAGCATAGTATTGAACAGCAGTTTTTAAATGCTAACGTAACAAAACTGCAAAAAATAGCTGCTAATAGCAAAGGTGAAAGTTATTTTATCTCAAGTTATAATAGCGTATTTAATGATTTAATTAAAGACGATCGCTACAAACTTATTCAAAAAAGCACAAAAAATACAGTACCTTTGATAGATTGGAACTATTTATTATTTCTAATAGTTTTAACCTTAGCAATTGAATGGTTTCTAAGAAAATATAAAGGATTAATCTAAACTAAAAAATATAATGGAAAAATTACCAAAAATCGGATTACCAATAATTATTGGAGTAATATTGCTCATAATATTTGTAGCCAAGTCATCTGTAAATATAGGGTATGGTGAAGCTGGTGTCTTATTTAAAACATTTAGTGGAGGTGTCGTTACAAAAGAACCAGCTTTAGGGGAAGGTTTTCATATTATTGCCCCATGGAATAAAGTATATATATATAACACAAAACAGCAGGAAGTTTTTGAAAAGAAAATGCAAGTACTGTCTTCTAATGGTCTTGAAATTTCTTTAGATGTTTCTGTACTTTACCAACCACAATTTAATAATTTAGGATTATTACACCGAACTAAAGGAGAAAACTATTTAGATATTGTTATAGTTCCAGAAATAAGGGCTGTTGCACGTAGCGTTGTGGGACGTTATACTCCTGAGCAATTATATTCTACAAAACGAGATGCTATTCAAAACGAAATTTTTGAAGAAACTAAAAAAAAGGTAGAGCCTCAGTATATTCAGTTAAACTCAGTATTAGTTAGAGACGTAACGCTGCCTCCAACTATTAAGCAAGCAATAGAACGAAAATTAAAACAAGAACAAGAGTCTTTAGAGTATGAATTCAGACTAGTTACTGCTCAAAAAGAAGCAGAAAAAGTGCGTATTGAAGCTAAAGGTAAAGCCGATGCTAATAAGATATTGAGTGCTTCTTTAACAGACAAAATATTACAAGATAAAGGTATTGAGGCAACAAGTAAATTGGCCGAATCCCCAAATAGTAAAGTCGTTATCATTGGTTCTGGTAAATCTGGAATGCCTATTATTTTAGGGAATCAATAAGAGGTTAAATTGCTTAATGATAATAAGTTAAATTATAGTCTTACCAAATAACACAAAAAACATTTGGATATTTAAAAATAAATTACAGATATTTGTACACTTAAAAATAAAAATGAGTTTTATTCAATTACATCAGCATCATTTACATACTTGCAATCAAGCGAGGTTATGATGTATTGAATAAAATTAACATATATTATAAGACCCGTTTGATACAATCAAGCGGGTTTTTTTATTCTCGCTATATAGAAGTTAACGGAAAACTTATTTTAATCCTAATTAGTAAGGAATTAACAATAAAAAAATGAGTAAACTAAAAATTGCAATTCAGAAATCAGGACGATTAAATGAAGATTCTATGTCTCTTCTTAAAGAAGTTGGTATAGAAATTAACAACACTAAAGACCAGTTAAAAACTTCGGGGCAAAATTTCCCAATAGAGGTGTTTTATTTGCGTAACAGTGATATTCCACAGTATTTAAGAGATGGAGTAGTAGATATCGCTATTATTGGTGAGAATATTTTAATTGAAAAGGGAAAAGATATTACTATTGCAGAATATTTAGGATTCTCTAAATGTAGGGTTTCAATTGCTGTGCCAATAACTTCTAATGCAGATAGATTGGCAGACTTGGAAAACAAACGAATAGCAACATCGTATCCTAATACAGTAAATCGGTTTCTTAAAAAAAATAGCATAAACGCAAATTTACATATTATAAATGGTTCGGTCGAAATAGCACCAAATATCGGTTTGGCAGATGGAATTTGTGATATTGTTTCTAGTGGAAGCACACTTTTTAAGAATAATTTAAAAGAAATAGAAATACTATTAAAATCGGAAGCTGTCTTGGCTGTTTCTCCTAAAATTTCAATCGCAAATAAAGTGCTTTTAAAAAAATTACAATTTAGGATTCAATCCGTATTAAAAGGGCAGAATTTTAAATATATATTATTGAATGCACCGAACAGTAAGTTAAAATCAATTTTAGAAATACTTCCAGGTATAAAGAGCCCTACAGTTTTACCATTAGCGAAAATTGGATGGAGTTCTGTTCATTCGGTTATAGATAAGAATAAGTTTTGGAATGTTATTGATGAGTTAAAAGAAAAAGGAGCCCAAGGTATATTAGTATGTCCAATCGAAAAAATGGTAGTTTAATGAATGTTATTATTAATCCTAAGGAAATAACTTGGAGGTCTATTTTAAAACGACCAATCCAACCTATTGAAGATATAGAAACTATAGCTTCAAAAATATTTCAAAATGTTTTTAAAGATAAAGACTTAGCAATTAAAAAATATACTCAGCACTATGATAACGTTGCTTTAAAAACGTTGCAGGTAACTGATCAAGAAATAGATAATGCTTGTAAGGCTGTATCAAATCGTTTAAAAGAAGCAATTAAAGTTGCTAAATGTAATATTGAAATATTTCACAAAGCACAAAAATCTGAAACTGTTTTTGTAGAAACAATGGAAGGTGTAAAATGTTGGCAAGAAAAACGAGCAATAGAAAAAGTAGGGCTTTATATACCTGGAGGAACAGCTCCTTTATTTTCAACGGTTTTAATGTTGGCAATACCTGCAACAATAGCTGGGTGCAAAGAATTGATATTATGCTCTCCTCCAAATAAAGAAGGTGAAATAACAAAAGAAATATTATATACAGCAAAATTATGCGGAATCACTAAAATTTTTAAAGTTGGAGGTATTCAAGCTATAGCAGGATTAACTTTTGGAACAGAAACTATACCGCAAGTTCACAAAATTTTTGGACCTGGAAATCAATTTGTAACAGTTGCAAAACAGTTAGCAACGAAATATGGAGTTGCAATAGATATGCCAGCAGGACCAAGTGAGTTATTAATCTTTGCAGATGATTCTGCCAATGCAGCTTATGTTGCTTCAGACCTTTTAAGTCAAGCTGAACACGGTATCGATAGCCAAGTAATTTTAGTTTCTACATCGAAAGAAGTTATTAAAAACGTTAAAACAGAGGTGCAAAAGCAGCTTTTACAGTTACCTAGAAAATCAATTGCAAAAGTAGCAATTGCTAATTCAAAATTAATATATGTAAACAACGATAATGTTGCCTTAAAATTAATTAATGAATATGGACCTGAACATTTTATTATCTGCTCAAAAAACGAAAAATTATACACCGATAATATTGTAAATTCTGGTTCTGTATTTATTGGGAATTATACGCCAGAAAGTGCTGGCGATTATGCCTCTGGAACGAACCATACTTTGCCAACAAATGGGTTTTCTAAAGCGTATTCTGGGTTAAATTTAGACAGCTTTACAAAAAGTATTACGTTTCAAAAAATAACAAAACAAGGTCTTGCTAATATTGGCGAAACGATAGAATTAATGGCGGAAGCAGAAGGGCTTATAGGACATAAAAAAGCGGTGAGTATTAGGTTAAAAAATATACGGAAAAGATGAAAACTAATTTTAATTTAAATAATATAATACGACCGAATATCCTTTCTTTAAAATCTTATTCATCTGCTAGAGATGAGTTTAATGAAAGTGAGAATAATATGATATTTTTAGATGCGAATGAAAACCCTTTTCAAAATGGAGTAAATCGTTATCCAGATTCTAAACAAAGAAAAGTAAAACACTTATTATCCACTATTAAAAACATTACGGCAGAAAATATCTTTTTGGGTAATGGAAGTGATGAGATTATAGATCTCATAATTAGAGCTTTCTGTGTGCCTAATCATGATAGCGCAATTGTACTACCACCAACTTATGGCATGTATGAAGTATTGTTAAACATAAATGATATAAGGGTAATTAAAATTCAGTTAAATCAATCCTTTCAACCAGATATCGATAAGGTTTTAAACGCAATAACCAGTGCCACTAAATTAGTGTTTATTTGTTCGCCTAATAATCCTACAGCTAATAATATTAATAGTAAAAAAATAGAAAAACTATTAAAAGAATTTAGGGGGCTCGTAGTTATAGATGAGGCTTACATTGATTTTTCAAAAAAAATGAGTTGGTTAAATCGTTTGCATGAGTTTTCAAATTTAATTATAATTCAAACACTATCGAAATCTTTTGGAATGGCTGGAGTTAGATTGGGAATATGCTATGCTTCAGTTGAAATACTATCGATTTTAAATAAAATAAAACCTCCATATAATGTTAATGAATTAACACAACAATATGTTATTAAATGCTTATCAAAGAAAGAGCTAATTTATAAGGAAATTAAGAGTATAATAAAGGAACGGGAATTATTAATTCCTAAATTAAAAACTATAGGTTTTATATTAAAAATTTATCCTTCTGAAGCAAATTTTATACTTATAAAAGTTGACAATGCATGTAAACGATATGATGAATTAATAAAAAGAGGAATTGTTGTAAGAAATAGAACCTTACAAGTAATGTGTAAAAACACTTTAAGGTTAACCATAGGTACAACTATAGAAAATGAAAAACTAGTAAAGACATTAAAAAGTCTATAAAGTAACAACGAAGAACAACAATAAAAGATATGAAAAAAGTATTATTTATAGACCGTGATGGTACTATTATAAAAGAAACAGCTGATGAAAAAATTGATGCGTTTGAAAAGTTAATTTTTTATCCTAAAGTATTTCAATATTTAAGCAAAATAGCTAAAGAATTAAGTTATGAAATTGTAATGATAACCAATCAAGACGGCCTAGGGACAGTTGCATTTCCAGAGCATGCATTTTGGCCAGTACATAACTTTATAATAGAAACTTTTAAAAATGAAGATGTAGAATTTAAAGCGCAATATATTGATGTAACTTTTGCGAAAGATAATGCGCCGACACGAAAACCAAATGTTGGATTGTTAACAAATTATTTTACTAAAGATTATGATTTAGAAAATTCATTCGTTATTGGAGATCGTTTAACAGATGTTGAATTGGCAAAAAACTTGGGGGCTAAAGGCATTTATATTAATGATCAAACAAACCTTGGTACTAATGAAATAACTGTAAAAAGAAGTGAACTAGATAATTACATAGCATTAGAAAGTAACGATTGGGAAATAATTTATAATTTTTTAAAAAGTAAAGATAGAATAGGGAATATCGTACGCAACACTAATGAAACTAAAATAAAAATTGTACTTAACCTTGATGGTAGTGGGCAGAGCAACATAGACACTGGTATTCCTTTTTTTGATCATATGCTCGATCAGATAGCACGTCATGGTCAAATAGATTTAAATATAAAAGTTGATGGCGACTTAAGTATCGATGAACATCATACTATAGAAGATACAGCAATAGCATTAGGAGGTGCAATAGAAAAAGCTTTAGGGAATAGATTAGGAATAGAACGCTATGGGTATTGTTTACCAATGGACGATTGCTTAGCACAAGTAGCTTTAGATTTTGGAGGACGTAGCTGGTTGGTTTGGGATGCTAATTTTAAGCGAGAAATGATAGGCGAAATGCCTACAGAAATGTTTATGCACTTTTTCAAGTCGTTTAGTGATGCTGCTAAATGTAATTTAAATATAAAAGCAGAAGGAGAGAACGAGCACCACAAAATAGAGGCCATTTTTAAAGCATTTGCAAAAACAATTAAAAGCGCTACAAGACGAGATGTAGAAAACATGATTTTGCCTTCTACTAAAGGAAAGTTGTGAAATTTTAGAATCATAAATAATTAGAAAAATATGACGTTAGTAATTATAGATTATGGAATAGGCAATACCAAAAGTGTTCAATTTGCTTTTAAACGCATAGGAAAAGAAGCTGTCTTATCATCAAATCCAAGAGAAATAGAGCAAGCAGATAGAGTTATTTTTCCTGGGGTAGGAGAAGCTAGCTCTGCAATTAAAGCATTAAAAAAAAAGAAATTAGACAAAGTTATTCCTCAATTAAAACAACCTGTTTTAGGTATTTGTTTAGGAATGCAATTGCTTTGTAATACTACCCAAGAAAATAAAACTAAAGGTTTAGGTGTTTTTAATGTAGATATAAAAAGGTTTTCTAAAAAAGTGAAAGCGCCACAAATAGGATGGAATACTATAACAAATTTAAAATCTAATTTATTTAAAGGCATAAATAGTAATTCATTTATGTATTTTGTACATAGTTATTACGCTCTAGATTGTATGGAAGCAATTGCAAATACATATTATGAATATAATTTTGCTTCAGCTTTACAGAAAGATAATTTTTATGGTGTACAGTTTCATCCAGAAAAGAGTAGTTTAGTCGGAGAGCAAATATTGAAGAATTTTTTAACATTATAAACAAGCTTTTTTTTAAATAATTTGAATTATGAGAATAATACCAGCAATAGATATTATAGACGGGAAATGTGTTCGTTTATCGAAAGGGGATTATGATACAAAAAAAGTTTATAATGAAAACCCGCTAGAAGTTGCAAAACAATTTGAAGCGGCAGGGATAAAATATTTGCATTTAGTAGATCTGGATGGCGCTAAGGCAAAACATATTATAAATCATAAAGTATTAGAAAAAATAGCATCTAAAACTTCTTTAAAAATAGATTTTGGAGGAGGACTAAAAACAAATGAAGATTTACATATTGCATTTAACTCTGGAGCAAAACAAATAACAGGAGGTAGTATAGCTGTAAATAACGTAAGAACCTTCGAAGGGTGGATTTCTAAATATGGAACGCAAAAGATAATATTAGGCGCCGATTGTAATAATGAAAAAATAGTGATTAATGGTTGGCAAGAAGAAAGCAATGAAGAAGTCATTTCTTTTATTAAAAATTATCAAAAAAAAGGTATTCAATATGTTATATGCACAGATGTGGCTAAAGATGGAATGTTAGAAGGGCCTTCTTTTCAGCTTTATGAAAAAATTATTAATCAATGTAGTAATAATAGTAAAGGGCAATCTATTAAACTTATAGCTTCCGGAGGTGTCTCTTCATTTTCCGATTTAGAAAAACTTGAAACATTAGGATGTGAAGGTATAATCATAGGTAAAGCTCTTTATGAAAACAAAATTACTTTAAAGGAGTTAGATCCTTTTTTGTGATTAAACGTAAAAATAAGATGTTAACCAAAAGAATAATTCCATGTTTAGATATTAAAAATGGAAGAACAGTTAAAGGTGTTAATTTTAGAAACTTAATAGATGCTGGAGACCCTGTAGAATTAGCAAAACATTATGCAAAACATGGAGCAGATGAACTCGTTTTCTTAGACATTTCGGCAACTTTAGAAGGTCGAAATACAACATTAGAAATGGTTTTAAAGGTAGCAGAACAAGTAAATATACCTTTTACTGTAGGTGGGGGAGTATCATCTATAGAAAATGTTAATTGTCTTTTAAAATCTGGAGCAGACAAGATAGCTATAAACTCTTCGGCTATAAAAAATCCTTGCCTAATAAATGTGCTTTCAGAAAAATTTGGAAGTCAATGTATAACTGTTGCAATAGATGCAAAACGGATAAATAAAAAGTGGACTGTGTTTATGGCGGGGGGAACTATTCCTACTTCTTTAAATTTGTTCGATTGGGCTAAAGAAGTTGAACAAAGAGGAGCTGGAGAAATATTGTTTACATCTATGAATAATGATGGTATAAAAACTGGTTTTGCTAATGTAGCATTAGCAAAATTGACAAAAGTTATAAACATACCAATTATTGCATCTGGTGGAGCAGGAACGGTTCAACATTTTATTGATGCTTTTAAAATAGGGAAGTCTGATGCTGCTTTGGCTGCTAGTGTTTTTCACTTTAAAGACATTTCTATTTCAGAATTAAAAAAAGAATTAAAAAAGAATCAAATTCCTGTTCGCTTATAAACCGGACCTAATTGGTGTAGTACTATTTTTAAAAAATGAAAAAGATAAATTTTAATAAGAATAATGATGGATTAGTTCCTGCAATTATTCAAGATGCAAATACAAAAAATGTATTGATGCTTGGTTATATGAATGCTGAAGCTATAGAAAAAACTAAAGAAACAAAAAAAGTAGCTTTTTACAGTAGAAAGAAAAAACGTTTATGGACTAAAGGTGAAGAAAGTGGTAATGCTTTAAATTTGATTACTATAAAAGTAGATTGTGATAATGACTCCTTATTAATTACAGCGACTCCCAATGGACCGACTTGCCATAAAGGAACAGACACTTGTTGGGCGGAAGAAAACAACTCAAACTTCGGGTTTCTTTCTAAACTTGAAAACAAAATAGAAAACAGAAAAAAGAATGTCTTAAGTGAACAATCGTATGTTGCATCATTATTTGAAAAAGGCATTAATAAAATAGCTCAAAAAGTAGGAGAGGAGGCTATTGAAACTGTTATTGAAGCTAAAGATAATGATGACAATTTATTTTTAAATGAAAGCGCCGATTTACTCTTTCATTACTTAATATTGCTTCAGGCAAAGGGTTATAAGTTAAATGATGTTGTTAAGGTTTTAAAAGAAAGAGAAAATAAAAAATCATAAATAAAAACGAAACCCATAACACAGTTAGTATGTTATGGGTTTCTAATTAAAATAAACAAAACTAATTAAATAATGGTTGTTATTTAGTAATGAATAGCGTGTTAGGGATTTTTTGTTCTTGGCTGTTGTTATTTAGTCAATGGTTATTTTGTAATTGGTTGTTATAATTATTTGGTTGTTGTTACTTTTTTATATCATTCATCCTATATATCAGATGATCTTTTTTTTTTTTACTATTGTAACAGAGGGAAATAAATTATAGTAGTTAAGTAAATTGTCCTAATCTATAATGTATTTGCTAGGTTCTGTAAACATAAGACAAGTTTCTTCTTTGTCAACAAAAAAATTGTTGATATTCGGATAATTAAGGACAAAAGGTGAAAAATCTGTTAAAATGCATCTCTTATAGATGAAAAGTAAGGCATTCATCCGTAAATAATTGTAGTTCATGGATTAAACAAAAAAGGTTTGGCTTTATAAAATTAAATAAAGCCAAACCCCAATAATTAAAGGTTGTGTAAATTAAACTCTAAATAAATTATTCTTTAACTACCTTTTTAGTAATAATATTACCATTTTTAAATATCACTTTTAAAGTATAAATTCCTGAGGATAAATTATTCATATTTAACTCTATAGCTTTTGAGTTT
>JAHDGB010000089.1:0-2420 GCA_020627885.1 Flavobacteriaceae bacterium
ATCAGAGAACTCTAGAAGATTTTGACCCTTAAATATGTTCATCTTTAATAATATTAAAGATAGGTATTTATCTAGTTATCTCTATTTGTTTTATTAATTATTTTTTCATATATTAGTAATTAGCCCCAAATTTTACTAAATAATCTACCTACCTTATGAAAAATTTATTTTTACTATTCTCTCTATTATTTATGGGTATCCATTACTCAAATGCGCAAGTAGGAATTGGAACAACTGATCCATTACAGCAGCTCCATATTGCGGGCAGTAATTCTACTATCAGAGTAGAAGGATTGGACAGCATTAATAATTTAAATAATAATGGTGTTGATGATGTATCTGTACTTGTTAATTCCAATGGCGACTTCGTTTTAGGGCAGCCCGCTACTGATTCAGAAGTTGATATACAAGGAGGTACACTTATTAGCCCTTCAGTAACTTTCTCATCAGGCACTGGTGCTTGGATGACACAAACACTAGCATCTGGGAATTTTAATTTAACAAGTGAAAGATGGGTAAATGGGGTTTATGAAATAGCTGTGAGTAATATACTTCGCTCTAATGGAAGTGTCATTTCTGATGGAGCACCCAGACAACTATCTGTATTTTTGTATGTAGATGGACAACAAGTCAGTAGAGATTCAAAAATATATACATCTTCTACTTCTTCAGGAACTATAGTCACCGGGTATGTCATCCTAGGAGGTAATTTTTACCAAAAATTAACTCCTGGAAATCATACATATCAAATAGTAGGAGCTATTTTTGGTGGATCTCATAGTATTAGAGCTAGTTTTGGAGGAGCTTCGATTATTGATAGATTACAAATAATTGGGCTTTAAATAATGTGTCGTTCTCAATAATCTAATTCATTGCAAAATTAATACCACACTAAGATGACTATTTATAAGTTACTATCCTTTGATGAACGAATTGCGGATCAAGAAAAAATACTTGTCCCCATGTATTTTTCTTGATCGCATTTTTTTTCTCAAATTACAGACTTACATATTCTTGACAATGGAATGTTAAAAAGTTGGGATTGATACTCTTCGAGGTGGATCTATAAGTTATATTTCAAAACCCAACATCGACAGGAACACTGTTACTATTCAGGAAGCCTACAAATTACTTTAAATGTGATATAAAATCATCGACCTTATTTTCTTCAGTTGCCCAAGAGGTTACTAATCGCAACGCGGTATTATCATCATCAATTTTTTTCCATCGATAAAAAATAAAATCTTTTTCTAACAAATCGATGTGCTTATTTGGTAAAATGGGAAATATCAGATTGGTACTAGAATTAGTCAAGAATTTGTAATTATTCTTAACAATACCATTGGCTAACTTCATTGCCATAGTATTTGCATGCCTTGCCAAATCAAAATAGAGGTTGTCTTTAAAAAGTTCTTGAAATTGAATTCCTAATAATCTTCCTTTGGCTAGCATAGCTCCTTTTTGTTTTAAATGAAAAGGAAAATCTTTTTTAAGTTCATCATTATTAATAACAATGGCTTCGCCAATAAGAGCTCCGTTTTTTGTTCCTCCTATAGTGAAAACATCTGTATATTTAGCAATATCGCCTAACGTTAAGTCGCTATCATTAGCCATTAAACCAGCTCCTAATCGAGCTCCATCCATGAACAAATAGAGGTTATTTGCTTGTGTAAAACGGTATAATTTTTTCAACTCATTTTTTTTATAAATACTACCAATTTCTGTAGAGTTCGAAATATAGATCATCCTTGGTTTCACTACATGTGGGCCAAAATTGTATGCTTCTAAAACCCTAATAATATCATTTTCGTTTAATTTTCCACACGCTTTATTTATTACATTTATTTTATGACCTGTAGCTTCAATTGCTCCCGTTTCTCGGGTAGTTATATGCCCCATATTGGTTGCTATTACAGATTCATGAGGTCGTAATGCTGAAGAAACAATAATAAGATTTGCCTGAGTGCCTCCAGAAGTAAAATAAATAGCTGAATTTAAGTTGTTTATTCTTTCTCTAATCAATTCCTTTGCATAATTAGAGTACATATCATTACCATAACCTTCTTGCTGTTCCATATTAAGAGTTGTTAAGGCCTGTAATATTCTTGGGTGTGTACCCACACTATAATCATTTAGAAAACTATATCTTGACATATTTTCGAATGCTGTTATACTTACTAAGTATAGTATTATTTATTCACACTTCTTACATATTCATATTTTTCATAAACAAAAATCGACTATAAGACGCCAAAAAATGTAACTATAACTAATAAATTTGATATTTCTGCTTTTTTATATAATATTATATACTCTACTATGTTTAGCAAGTTATTTTAAATACCCCTAAAAAACTAATTTATGGTTATCCACATACTGTCATTACTCTTTTTCTATTTACTTAAAATAGTATAACATTA
>JAHDGB010000089.1:2520-9646 GCA_020627885.1 Flavobacteriaceae bacterium
AACCTGTGATATAACCATTGATTTTGAATACTCAAATCCTGGAAATATCTATTTCGATATTTATATAAGAAATAATGAGAACATAGGGTATTATTTACTTCCTGACCTGCCGTTAACCATTAATAGTTTTAAATTAAGTGGTAGTGATTATGACTATTTAAAAGTTTGTATTAATGACCAGCCAAATTGTAATTAAAGAATTCACAATATGAGTTTAAAACCTATATAATAATTATAAAAGCACCAATAAAAAATAGAGAATTGGTGCTTTTTAATTATTATTTTTTCATAAAAACCATTTGATAAATACAAGGAATCACTATCAAATTTAAAATCGTAGCCGATAGTAACCCTCCTAATATTACAACGGCCATTGGACTTTGAATTTCACTACCTGGCTCCCCTCCTTTTAATGCTAAAGGAATTAAAGCTAAGCCTGTAGTAAATGCGGTCATTAAAATAGGATTTAACCTGTCTAAAGCTCCTTTTTTTAGTAGCTTTAGACCAGAAAGGCCTTCTTTTTTTAAATCTTCATATCTAGAAACGAGTAAGATTCCGTTTCGTGTTGCTATTCCAAATAAACTTATAAAGCCAATAGTTACTGCTATACTAATAATTTTTGAGGTAAAAAAGACAATTAAAATACCACCAATTAATGCTAAAGGTAAATTAATAAGAACAACAAAAGACAATGATATGTTTTTGAACTCAAAATATAATAAAAGAAAAATCACAAAAATTGCAACAATAGCAGTAATTAATAACATTTTAGACGCTTTTGCCTCACTTTCAAATTGTCCTCCGTACTCAATACGGTAGCCTTCAGGAAGCTTAATTTTATTAGAAATTGTTTCTTTTATTTCTTGAACCGCACCTCGTAAATCTCGTCCTTGTACATTTGCAGCAATAACAATTTTTCGTTGTACATCTTCTCTACTTATTGAGTTAGGACTGCTTAAAGATTCTACCACTGCAAGCTCATCGAGTGTGGCTTGTCCTCCATTAGGTAAGCTAATTAATGCTGTTTTAATAGCTTTCATACTATTTCTAAATCGCTTTTGGTAACGTACAATTAAATCGAAATAACGTTGGCCTTCATATATTTCACCAACATCTTCACCAGCAAAAGCAATATCTACTTGCTCCATAAGATTACCAACTGTCATACCATAAGCCGCTAAAATTTGTCGCTTAGGCTTAATACGTATTTGCGGAACTTCAATTTGCTGATCTACCGCTACATCTGTCAAACCATTAATCGTTTTTGCATGGCCTTCAATCTTCTTTCCTATACTGAATAACTGTTGTAAATCTGCTCCAAATATTTTAATTGCAATATTTGCTCTTGTACCAGAAAGCATATGATCTATTCGATGTGCTAAAGGTTGTCCTAAAGTAATATTTACTCCAGGAACAAGACTTAATTTAGCTCTAACTTCTTCAAAAAATTGCTCTTTAGTTTTTTCTTTTAAAATAAAAGGCGCTTCAATTTCTGCAGCATTAACACCTTGAGCATGTTCATCTAACTCGGCCCGCCCGCTTCGTCTTGTTACCGTTGGTATTTCGGGTAGTTCTATTAATAATTTTTCGGCCATTACTCCTACTTTATTACTTTCTTCGAGCGACATCCCTGGAGGACCTACTACACTAATAACCAAAGAGCCTTCATTAAACTCTGGCAAAAAACTTCGCCCTAATTTATTAACAATCATTAAACTTAAAAAGAAAGCAATAACTGTTGTTGTAATAACAGTTTTAGGATGTTTTAATGCAATATTTAAAATACGACTATAGTAGTTTTTAAGCCACTGTTCTACTTTAGTGCCATCTGCTTGTTTTTGTAAAGACTTTTTTTCTTTTAATAAATAAGTGCATAGTACTGGTGTTACAGTAACTGCAACAAAAAGAGACATTAATACAGAAGTTACAAATGCAATACCCAATGGTTTTAATAAACGACCTTCCATACCACCTAAAAAGAATAAAGGCACAAAAGACACAATAATTATTAGAGTAGCAATTATTATAGAACTTCTAATTTCTATTGAAGCCTCTTTTACCACCCGAATAGTTGACAACCGTTTTGATTTGGGCTTTAAAATGTTTTCTCTTAGTCGTTTGTATACGTTTTCTACATCAATAATTGCATCGTCAACTAAGGCGCCTATGGCAATTGCCATTCCGCCTAAACTCATCGTATTTATTGTATATCCTAACAACTTAAGAATAATAACAGATGCCATTAATGATATTGGTATAGCTAACAAAGAGATAATTGTAGTTCTCCAGTTCATTAAAAAAATAAATAGAATAATAACCACAAAAAAAGCACCTTCTAAAAGTGTTTGGTTTAAATTACTAATTGAAGCTTCTATAAAATCACTTTGTCTAAAAATATTTTTATGAATAACGACACCTTTTGGGAGAGATTCTTGCAAATCTATAATAGTAGCATCTAGTCGTTTTGTAAGATCTAGAGTATTAGTATCTGGCTGTTTGGATATTGTTAATACTACTGCAGGGTTTGCATTTAATGACGCATCTCCTATTTTATCGGAAGCACCAATAATTATTTTTGCAACATCTTTAACCCTAATTGACTGCTTGTTTGTACTTTTAAGAACGGTTTCCTTTAAATCGGCAATAGTATACGACCTACCACTACCATTAATAATATATTGATTTCCGTGTTGGTTTATAAAGCCTCCCGAAACATTTGTATTGGTTTCTTTCACTTTTTTAACAACAGATTCAGGACTAACACCATAATGTCGCATTTTTTCAGGATTAAGCATAATTTGGTATTGCTTATACTCCCCTCCAATTACAATAACATTAGCGACACCTTTCATTGCTTTTAAACGCGGACGAATATTCCAGTCTGATAGTGTTCGTAACTCCATAGGAGCTATACTGTCTGATGTTACTGCTAATAACATTATTTCCCCCATAATAGACGAAATTGGCGCCATAGTTGGTACACCTACGCCTTGAGGTAAGTTTTCGCGTACCATAGGAATACGTTCACTTACAACTTGACGAGCTCTATAAATGTCTGTTCCCCATTCGAACTCCACCCAAACAATAGATATTCCGGCAGCCGAAGAGGAACGAATGCGACGCACATTTGGCGATCCATTAAGAACTGTTTCTAGTTGATAGCTTACTAATTTTTCAACCTCCTCTGTTTCCATTCCATGTGCTTCAGTTAATATGGTAACTGTTGGAGCTGAAAGATCAGGAAATACATCGACATTCATAGTGCGTGTATAATACATTCCTAAGGCACTTAATAGTGCCGCCCCAAAGAGGACTAACAGCCTATTTTGAAGCGAAATGGATAATATTTTATTTAACATATCCTTTTGTTTTTAGTGTGCATGCCCATGTGCTGGTGCTGTTCCAGACATAGAAGCCATTTTAACCTGGTAAGCACCTATGGTAACAATGACATCTCCAACTTTTAAACCAGAATTAATTTCTACTTTATCACCATTTCGTTTGCCTATAGTTACCACACGTTTTTCAAAAGTTTCCCCTGAAACTTGGGCCATTACAGAATAACTTCCATAGCTTTCTAACAAAGCACTTTCAGGAATTATAATGGCTTCATTAGATTGGTTTATTCCAATTTGTACCTCTACAAAACTACCTAAAGGCGCTTTTCCAGTATTATTAACTTCAGCAAAAACCGAAATTAATGGTGTATTGTTAGCCACGTTTTTTGTAATAGAAAGAATAGACCCCTTATCTTTTTTAACACTTTTCCAATCTCCTTTTCTTGTTTGATACCAAAGATCATGAATGTTATTTTTATCTAACCCATATGATGCGCTTAATTGCGCTTTTAATACTTTAGAATTTTGTGTTGCTATTTCTAGTAATGTTTCCCCTTGGTTAACATAATTTCCATTAGAAACTGTTAAAGATCTAATAAAACCATCAAAAGGTGCTCTTATTTGTTTTTGATCTCCAAATACATTTGTAGATAAGCTTTCTAAACTTGATTTTGCAATTAAATAGGCGTTTTCTGCTTTCTCAAAAACAGCTTTAGAAACAATCTTAGAATCATAAAGTTCTTTTTTACGATCGAAATTTGATTTGGCTTGCTCTAAATTGGTTTTTGCTTGAATAATTTTAGTGCTTAGGTTGTTTGTAGACAACCCTTTACTATTAATGCTTAAAAGTAATTGCCCACGTTTTACCATTACACCTTCTGTTAAATTTTTCACATTAAAATTGACCATGCCATTGCTACCAGAAACTAATGTTTTACTCGACTGAGTTAACGGTTGCCATACACCAGATGTATTTACTACTTCATAAATTTTCCCTTTACTAACACTTTCGGTCTGAAAATCCATTTTCCATGCTTGTTCTTTTAAAAAAGAAATCCCACCTGTTTCTGCAGGAGCTCCTAAAGCTTTTATTGCTGCATTTTCATTTGGGTATACAATAATATCATGTACAATTAACTGGTCTTCATAATCTTTAGACTTAAGATCAAAAATTAACTGGTAGTTTCCTGCCTCTTTTGGAACTATGGTAGGCGAAAAAATTCCAGGAGACGATGGCGATAATACCTTATTCCTAATTCCTTTACTCCCCTTAATTAAACTTACAGTAACTGAGCCGTTAGAAACAGGTTTATGTCCTTTTAGTATTGTAAAATGTGCAGCAAACCGGCTAGGCTTATTTACAATTAAGGCGGGAAACTCAACAAAAAGCTCTGTTTTTTCTGTCCAAAGTGTAAAGCTTTTTGTTGGTGTCGTCTTAACTTGTACTGTAATATTATTGTTTGTTATATTACTGCATGACAAAGTTGTTATGACAAACAATAACATTATATATTTTGTCATAATTTTTATTGAATTAATCCTACGATATCATATTTTCCTTTTGTAGATAAAGTAATAGTAATGTCTTTATCACTAGTGTTTTTCCAGTACCAACCATGAGAACCTCTATATGGTAGTGTTATTTTACCTTTTACATGGTTAGAGTTTCCTATGGCATAACTTTCAAAATAACCTTGAGGATACTTGTTTTTTGCTTCGGGATCACCATGAAAATCGTAGTGCAGAGCTGCGCTTGCTTTCCATTCATACGTTAACTTATCGAATTGATTAATTTTAAACTTGTATTCTAAAGATTTATTAGCCTTAACAATTATGGTTGCTTCATTACTTTGCTCGTTAGCTGTTACTTCTGCTTTCTTTTCCTTGGCAGTATCTCCTACATTAAACTCTTCTTGATCTTCAGCCTTAACCGCTTCTGTTTTCATTGTAGAATTAGTGTTTTGATTTGCTTGTTCGTTTTTACAAGCGGCTAATATTAATGTAAAAAGAACGGCTGTTGTTATGGTTTTTAAAGTTTTCATTGTTATATTTTTTATGGTTTATAATTTATGTTTTAGTAATTCTGCTTTAAGTTGTAATAATTCTATTTCCATTTGAAGCATTTCGTCATGAGCATTATGGTAAAATTCTAGTTCCAAATAATATTGCATAAAAGAGTATTCCCCTAATTTATAGGCTTTAAATAAAAGTGCATCGCCATTTAATGATGATAGAACTTGTTCATATTCTTTAAATTTTAGAAGTAGTAATTTATAGTTATTGTAGAGTTCGAAATATTCAGCTTCTAGCAATTCCATTTTTGATGTCGTATTTGCTATTTGATGCTCATGTTTTAAATGAGCCGCTTTTATTTTATTCTTATTATTCCATACAGGAATAGAAACTCCTCCTAAGAACCCAGAAATTCGATTACCATTACTTCCTTGGTTATTGTAACCTATACTTAAATTAGGTAGACTCTTCTTTTTTTCAAGTTTAAGTTCCTGTAATAAAGAGTTTTCTTTTAGTTTAAGTTTTAATAAGGTTGGATCACTATTTGTTTTTTGAGACCAAAGTATTTCAAAAGCCTCAATGTTTTCATCATTAGAAATATTTTCATTATTAAAGTTTATAGCAATTCCTCCATTGACACTCGCTAATTGTTTTAATGTTATCATTTTTTTTATTTCTACTTGCTCTACATGGTACTTTATTTGCATCCAAGCAATTTTTGCTTTGTTTAATTCTAAAATTCCAACTTGTCCTTTATCAAAAAGCTTTTGCATCTGATCGTAAACTTTTTTACTTTGATCGTGTCGGTGCTCTTCAATTTCTTTTTGTTTTTTTAATGATAAGAGCTCATTTAGAAGCTTTTTTGCTTTTAGCAATATGTTTTGACGAAGTAGCAAGTATTCACTTTCTAATACTTCTGTTTTTAGAGCATTCCATTGCTTCCTAGCACCGTAAACAGTTGGAAACTCGAAAGATTGCGATATTTCAAATTCTCTATACGATGTCGTCGAATTATTAGAACCAAAAGGCAAGTAGTATACCGACATTTCTGGGTTCGGAATATTATTATCACTTTTATTTAAAAGTGATTTACTTTCAATATATGTTCTATGTGCTTTTAATTCTTTATTGTTTTGTTCAACATTTTTCAGAATGTTATCAAAATTTTTGTTTTGAGAAATTCCAGATAAACAGAACAAGCATCCGCATATAGCGAACACGATATGTGTATTCATTAAAACGATTATTTTATTAAACCTTAGCTTGTTATAATGTGTAAAGTAAACTATAGCATTAACTAAAAAAGGGAGGGCCTCGTAAATCTAATTTTATAAGGTGAGAATTGTGTTTTAACTCAGGAGCATTATAAGATTGAATTTTATTTTTAAACCCAATATTTTGCTGCTTCAAATTTTTAATAAAAGCATTAGAAACTAATACTTCTATATCTAATGTTTTTTGTTTTTTTACTACAATGTAATTTTGAAGATGCTCAAATATATCACTTTTTCCATGCGAGTGCATTTTAATAAAAAACTCTAAAAATTGTAACTCAGATTTTTTATCTTCTTTATTTGATGGCTCTTCATGTTTATGACCGTGGTAAGATTCCACATGGCTATGTGCAACAGTATTATCAGAAAGGTGTTCATGATGTTGATGCGGAACAATTTGATGTACAAGAAATAAACTAAATATACTTAGTAAAATACTTGCCTTTATTTGAATTGCTTTTCGCATCACGGCAAATATAATACAAAAAAACGAATGATAAT
>JAHDGB010000004.1 GCA_020627885.1 Flavobacteriaceae bacterium
GTAAAATTACTAATTATTATATATAATGCCATTAAAAACAATAATTAATTAGATCGATTCTTTATAAAGCCAATAACCATGATACTCCAAGCTATAATCAAAAACAGTCCTCCTATTGGAGTTACAAAGCCAATTGTTTTAAAATTGAAAGGTATTAATGTATTTATCGCTAATAAGTATATGGATCCTGAAAAGAGGATTATCCCTATAATTACGAAATTAAATATCCATTTTTTTCTTTTGTGAGAAAGATAAGGAGTTCCTCCTATAAGTAGTAGTAATAAAGAATGGTACATTTGATAACGCACACCTGTTTCAAAACTCATTATAAAATTAGAGGAAATTAAGGCCTTTAACCCATGAGCTCCAAAGGCCCCCAAAAGTATGCTTATTAACCCTATAATAGATCCTACAATTAAAATTTTTCTGTCCATTTATTTTGCTATATTATTTTTCTATTCATTTATTTGCCTAATACATTTTACTATATTCGTAATTTTACGATAAATAATATTACTCAATTAAAAACTTACTATGCGAAATATTTTAATTATTGGATCTGGAAAATCATCATCATACTTAATTAAATATTTATTAAATAAATCTCATGACGAAAATCTTCACATAACTGTTGGCGATATTAATATTATTAATGCGAATAAGCTTATTGGAAAACATGAAAACGCTAATGCTATAAAATTAGATGTTTTTGATAAAAACTCTAGAGAATCTGCAATTAAAAATGCAGACCTTGTTATTTCAATGCTTCCAGCTCGATTTCATATAGAAGTTGCTAAAGATTGTATTACGTGCGGAAAAAATATGGTTACAGCATCGTATGTAAATGACGAAATGCAAGCTTTAGACAAACAAGCAAAAAACAAAGGCTTGGTTTTTATGAATGAAATAGGTGTAGACCCAGGAATTGACCATATGAGTGCGATGCAGGTTATAGATCGAATTAGAGATAAAGGTGGAGAAATAATTCTTTTTGAATCATTTACCGGAGGATTAGTTGCTCCAGAAAGTGATACAAATTTATGGAATTATAAATTTACTTGGAACCCAAGAAATGTTGTTGTAGCTGGGCAAGGTGGTCCTGCGAAATTTTTACAAGAAAATGCTTATAAATATATTCCATATAATCGCTTATTTAGACGAACTGAATTCCTTAATATTGAAGGCTATGGCAACTTTGAAGCTTATGCAAATAGAGACTCATTAAAGTACCAAAGTGTATATGGATTAAATAATATAAAGACATTATACAGAGGTACTATACGTAGAGTCGGCTTTAGTCGAGCATGGAACCTTTTCGTTGCTTTAGGCATGACAGATGACAGTTATAGCATTGAAGACAGTGAAAATATGAGTTATCGCGATTTTGTGAATTCATTTTTACCTTACAGTTCTTCGGATTCTGTTGAACTTAAATTTAGACACACATTAAAAATTGATCAAGATGATATTATCTGGGATAAATTGTTAGAATTAGACCTATTTAGCCGTACCAAAAGAGTTGAGTTACAAAATGCTACACCTGCAGAAATTCTTCAAAAAATATTAATGGATAGCTGGTCTTTAGATGAAAGTGATAAAGACATGATCGTTATGTATCATAAATTTGGTTACGAACTAAATGGTGAAAAACATCAAATTGATGCAACAATGGTAACTTTAGGAGAAGATCAGACCTATACTGCTATGGCAAAAACAGTAGGACTACCTGTAGCAATGGCCGCCTTGGCCATTTTAAATGGTAAAATAATAACTCCTGGTGTACAAATACCTATTAATAAAGAGGTTTATAACCCTATTTTAAAGGAACTGGAAGGTTATGGTATTACTTTTAAAGAAACAGAAGTCCCTTACTTTGGATATAACCCTATAAATGTTTAGAAAAGCAAACATTTAAAAATGAAATTTGTAAATCAAAATATACTTATTGATGGTATAGATAAAAAAATACTTCGTGCGTTAATGGAAGATGCTCGTACTCCCATTCTTGAAATTGCTCGTCAAGTTGGCATATCTGGAGCCGCAATACATCAAAGACTTCGTAAACTCGAAAAATCGAAACTCATTTCTGGCTCTAAATTTATTATCAACCCAAAAGCTTTAGGCTACACAACAATGGCTTTTGTTGGTGTGTTTTTAGAAAAACCAGCAAATGATCTTGAAATTATAAAACAATTTAAAAGAATACCTGAGGTAACCGAATGCCACTATACTACAGGAAACTGGAGTATCCTTATAAAAGTTCTATGTAAAGATAATTTACATTTAAAGCATTTATTAACCACGAAAATACAGTTAATAACTGGTGTTCTAAGAACTGAAACATTTATTTCCTTAGACCAACAAATTGATCGGCAAATTAAAATTTAAACAAAGCTCAAACAAATTAGTTTGCGCTTTGTTGAAGCAACAACTAAATTATATTCAGTTTATATTTACTGAATAACTATTCTCTTGATAATTGACCTCTCTTTTTTTGAAATAATTTCAATTAAATAAACGCCTGAGGCTAATATTGAATTTATATTAAACTGTTTTTTTTTGATAATTGCTTCACTAAAATTCTGATAAAAAACAATATCCCCTGCTGAACTATAAATATAAATCGATTTTAATACGGTATTATTATGTCGTATAGTAAAAATACCATTAGACGGATTTGGAAAAACAGTAATATTATTATTAAATTTTTTAATAGTATTACTCGTTAAAGTGTTTAAAACATCTACAGAAATATTATGAAATGCAAAATCATTTAAATCGTCTGCATCTGACGGTATAATTTTAACCCCAGTAATATCTGCCGCATTAGTAGTATTGGTTATTGTAATAGCTCCTGCCCCCACAGAGTAGTTTTTTGCTGCAGCAATTTCATCATCATCTTGATTATTAACTGTTATAACTCCCCCTTCAACAGTATCATAATCTATCCCATTTAACATAAAATTAGTAGGGTTTCCATTTTTAGTTAAAGACAAGCTATAAGGCAAGAGAGGGTCTATTGCACTATGATAAAAAGCCTTATCTCCTCCTCCTAAATCTAAAACTTCTTCATTCCCAGGGTGCGATATCGTCAATATATAAGTATCTGGTCCACTTACAATAGATTCTGTTATCGAAGTTCCATTATCAGTAGCACTATCAATAGTAAAATTAATTGTTTGGCTTAACATGAAATTACTACTTAAAAATACAAGGCAACTAAAAAAGCAATGTTCAATAAAAATATCTTTCTTTAACATTTCGAATGTTTCTTATTATTATTCAATTAAAAATTAGCTTCTTGAAGGGAAAACCCCTTGTAAAGCAATAATATAATTTAATACCAAATAAGGTTGTCTATTCTCATGCGGAAAAGAGCTTCCTGTATTTCCTACCGCAATAGCATCAGCTGCCATCGTTGTATTTTTAGAAGTTGCATATACACCACCTTCAGCCATATAAGACCCTACTGGAGTTGAAGAAGCACCTCCTCTTGGTATTGGAGCCGTTGCCTCAATACTAGCTGTATGTTTATGCGCTGGCATTTGTCCTGTTGTTAATGTTACTTCTTCGACTCCTCCTTTTTGTCCTAATCTATAATCTGAAAGTCCTGGTCCATTTCCTTGATGAATTGCAGATCTACCACGTAAATCTGGTAAGGCAAAAGTAGTTCTGCCATCGCCTCCGTAAGTCGTCCCTAAAATTGAAAATAAAGCTGAATACTGAGAAATTGGTAATAATTGCCCGTCGCATAATGCCCAACCTCTCGGTGCAAAATTGCCGCCAAACATAATAACCTCTCCTATAAATGGATCCATAATAATATTGTTTTTAGTTATATAATATTGTTTCTACTAAACTAAATTAATACTACGACACACATAAGCGAAAAAACACTCTATAATAAATACAGGTATAAACCCCTAATTTTATATATCTGTTTTTTTTATGAAATAGAATGATTAGATTTATGTATTAATAACCTTAAAATATTAACCACAGTATGAGCAATACTCAACCAACATTAAGAAAAAACCAAATAACTATTAAAAAAGCTGAAGATTGGGCAAAAACTTGGCAAAAAGAATGCCCTAACAATTGTAAAGCCTTTTTAATTCCTACTATTGATTTAATTGAAGCATTAGAAGAAATGGGGGTTTTAAAACAGAAAAAAAATGGAGATTATACACTTCATAAAATTAATAATTCTGGTGTACGTGCCTATATGGCAATTGACAAAAAAGAAAAAGCTGGTAATGGTGAAAAACTATTGATTGTTGGGACTAGAATAGATAAAAAAGGCATTCATAGAGACATTATTGAAGGAGAAAAAATTCCTAGTTATGAAAATGATGAAATGACAAGTGCTATTTCTGAATTAGAGGGTAGTGGGGTTTATGATTTTACTGCTCCTTGCCCAAGTGATTGTGACGAAAACAGCCCTTTATTTAATCCTTAAAAATGAAATTTGTAAGCTCACTTTTTGAATATATTGGTGTAGCCATACTTTTTTTAAATACAATACTATTTTTTAAAAGCTATACTTTAAAAAGAAGTATAGCTTTTAAATATTTTAGTTTTTATCTAGGCACTTGTTTATTAATTGTTATAACCACCTCTACATTAGCCTATTTAAAAAAGGCAAATCTTTATTTATCGCATTTTTATTTTATAAGTCAATTCATACTGCTGTCTTTATTTTACAAACAATTGTTTAACCTCATTCAAAAAAAAATAGCAAATATCATACTGATACTGGTATTAAGCATTTTAACACTCCAATACCTCCAAAACCCAAAACTTTTCTTTAAATTCAATGTTTTTGAAATTTTTATAACCTCATTCCCTATTGTTGTATATTCCATTATTCATTTATATAATTCCATAAGCGAAAAAGGCCGTTTTTTATATATTAATGCAGGAATATTAGTCTATCTGGCGACTAGTACTTTAATATTTATTTTAGGAGATTACTTATCCGAATACAGAACCCCAGCTATCAAAAAAATATGGTTTGTAAATAAAATATTATACGTAATTTACCTAATATTAATTACTATAGAATGGAAGAAAACATTATCGATGGGCAAGAACAAATAATTGAAGCTCTTGTTTACGGTCTTATTTTTTTAGTTTTACTCACCACGGGTCTTATCCTGTTTTTCCATTATTCCAGACGAAAAATAGTTCAAAAAGAATTAGAAAAAGCGGCTTTAAAAATTGATAATCAACAAAAAATATTAGAAACCTCAATAGCTATTCAAGAAATTGAACGCAAACGAATCGCTCAAGACTTACACGATGCTATTAGTTCTAAGTTAAATATAGTTAGTTTGACTACAAATGTTTTATTAGTAGATAAGGCTGCAACCGATAAACAAAAAAAGGCCTTAGAGCAAATACTAAACGTAACAACTGGCACCTTAGAAAGTTCCCGAAAAATAGCACATGATTTATTACCTCCTATTTTGGATAAATTTGGTCTTAAATCGGCATTAGAAGAACTATTTGAAGAGTATTCTTCTAATACGGATATAACAATAGAGTATAATATTGAAGAATTACCACACCTATCAAAAACAAATCAATTACATGTTTTTAGAATTCTACAAGAGCTTATTAATAATTCTATAAAGCACGGTAAGGCAAATGAGTTAGTAATTTTTATAGAACAAAATTTGTCAGGTTATATCCTAAGATATCAAGACAATGGTAAAGGGTTTAATATTAAAGACATTAAAGAAAAAAGTGGGATAGGCCTACAAAATATTAAAAGCAGAATAAATATTTTAAATGGAGAGTTAAAAATAGAAAGTGCTCCAAACAAAGGCAGTCAGTTTATAATACATTGTAAATATGAAGAATAAAATAAAAATTGCATTGGCAGATGATGAGCTATTATTTAGACAAGGAATAAAAGCCATTTTAGAAAGTGATGATAACATTGACGTTGTTTTTGATGCCGAAGATGGAGAACATTTAATACGATTACTAAGAACTAGTGAAGAGCTTCCAGAAATTGTAGTTACTGATCTTAAAATGCCAGGCTTAAATGGAGTAGAAGCTACTAAAATAATACGAAAAGAATATCCAAGCATTAAAATTATTGCTTTAACAAGTTATTTTAGCAAGCCTTTCATATTGAATATGATTTCAATAGGAGCAGTCGCATATTTAGCAAAAAACAGTACCCCATCGCTTATGATTAAAACCATAGATGAAGTGTCTAAAAAAGGGTTTTATTATGATGATGAAGTCTTAAAATACATACATGAAAGTATCGCAAACCCTGGTGAGCGAAAAGTAAAATCTAACTTTGACACTAATTATATTACTAAACGTGAAAAAGAAGTTTTAGAACTCATATGCATGCAACATACAACTACAGACATTGCTGAAAAATTGTTCATAAGCCCTAGAACAGTTGAAGGTCATCGCAATAATTTATTATTAAAAACTGAATCTAAAAATGTAGCTGGTTTAGTTATTTATGCTTTAAAAAACAAATTAGTGACTATGGAAAACAGTAATTTCTAATAATGTGATAAGGTAAAAACTAAGAATGGTTGTCTAAAATTTAAAAATAAAAACTTAAAACCGACGAACTAATCTTGTGTTAGTAAAAAACAAATGACTTTGCTATAAATATAACAAGTCATTCGTTTTTATATTTTCAGCCATTACTGCTTATTAATCTCTAGACATAAATATTTGTAAAATATACCAAAACAATAACATTAAAGCTGCGAATAAGCCTAAGGCAGCTGGTATATATTCATTTTCTGAGTATTTGGTAATCAAATTAGAGGTCTGATATAAGATAGAGCCACCCGCTAACAAACACATCGCAACAGAAAACCATAAACCCAAATTAAATCCGAATAAAGTTCCTGCCACTATTAATCCTAGAGCTATAAAGAACCCTATAGTTAAACCTGTTTTTAAAAATGAAAAATCTTTTTTAGTTACAAAAACGACAGCAGTTAAACCAGTAAATAATGAAAGGGTAACAATAGCTGCTTGCTGAAGAATCTCTCCACCAGAGTCCATATAAAAAGCAGCCATATATATCATTGGAATGAAAATAAACGCTTCAGCTAGAATATATAAACCAAAAGCTAAATATTGTTTCGTTTTATCTGCCGATCGTAATGCCATTCCTTCTGCATAATTCGTAATAAACATAAAACCACCTAACATGATAAGCCATTTATAACCATCTATCATTGAGAGTGCAAAATTAACAATAGTATCGCTTTGAAGTAATAAATATTCAAAAAGAATAAACACTAAAACACCCCCTGCAACATGAGCATATGTTTTTTTATAAAACGCGACACGTTCCTCTTGAGACAATGATCCTACGAGTAATTTTGTAGGGCTTTGATTTTCGATTGGAGTTTCCATAATTACATAAATTTATAGGTTAATACACGAAATATAGTAAAAAATACACCAAATTATAGGGTTATACTCATATTAAATTATTCCATTTTAAATATTCTTTAAGTAAAACATCTAATCTCTTCCAAGAATTTGTAGTGCCCAATATAAAAGAGATGCTAGTGCTCCAATAGCAGCAACCAAATACGTTCTAGCTGCCCATTTTAAAGCATCTTCAGATCCTTTATATTCTTCTTGTGTTACGATATGTTTGTTTTTAAGCCATGCCAAGGCTCTATTACTGGCATCATATTCGACAGGTAGAGTTATAAAACTAAACAGAGTTGCTGCCCCCATCATTATTAAACCAGCAATGGCGATATACTGGCCCATTACTCCCATAGCTTGAGAAGCCATTAAAGCAATGCCTCCAAAAATAACCCATTGAGACATTTTTGATGTTACTTGAACCACAGGCACTAACTTAGATCGCATGGTTAACCAACTATATGCTGTAGCATGTTGTACTGCATGTCCTACTTCGTGAGCAGACACTGCAGCAGCGGCAGCATTGCGTTGATTGTAAACAACCTCACTTAAATTAACAGTTTTATTTGTAGGGTTATAATGATCTGTTAGTTGTCCTGGTGTTGAAATAACTTTAACGTCGGTAATACCATGATCTGCGAGCATTTTCTCTGCAATCTCAGCCCCACTCATACCATTTCTTAATTGTACTTGAGAATATTTTTTAAATTTTCGTTTTAATTGACCGCTAACTAAACTACTTATTAATGTAATTGCACCAATTAATATATAATAGGACATCATTTCTCCTCCCATGATTTTTTATTTTTTAAAGTTTATAAACTAAAGATAACAAAAATGAAGCCAATTTCATATTAAGAAAAAATGGCAGACAAGTCTCTTTATTTTTTTACATATTTTAGTTTAAAATAAATTAGTAATAAGGATGAAATTACAGTTATTCCATTAGCAAAAATTAACGATAAACTTTCTTTACAGACCCCATAAACAAACCATAATGCTACACCTATAAAAAACAATGACAACATTGGTAAAGATAGCCCAGAAACATCTTTAGTTTTCCATGTTTGATACACTTGTGGTAAAAAAGCCGACGTTGTTAGTATAGCTGCAGCAAATCCTATTATCTCAACATTTATCATTCAACTCTCATACTTTTCAAAATAAATACAAACATTAACCAACAATATTAACAATCTTACCAGGCACAACTATAACCTTTTTAGGTATTCGCCCCTCTAACTGTGCTTTCGTTTTTTCATGCGCTAAGACTTCCTTTTCAATAGCATCTTTACTCATATCCATAGGTAATTCTATAGTAAATCGCATTTTACCATTAAAAGAAATGGGATAATTCTTACTGCTTTCTACCAAATGACTGGCATCAAAAACTGGAAATTTGGCTATTGAAATTGATTCGCTATTCCCCAATTGATGGTATAACTCTTCAGTAATATGTGGTGCGTAAGGAGACATTAAAACAAGTAAGGGCTCCAAAATGCTTTTACTAGTACATTTTTGAGCTGTTAACTCATTTACAGCTATCATAAATGTAGAAACCGACGTATTGAAAGAAAAATTTTCAATATCTTCTTCTACTTTCTTTATCGTTTTATGTAATGTTTTTAAGTTGTCTTTTGTAGGTTCATCATTATTTACATTTACACCATCTTTACTAACATATAATTTCCATAATTTTTTAAGAAAACTATGCACACCAGTAATACCTGCTGTATTCCATGGTTTGTATTGTTCTAACGGACCTAGAAACATTTCGTATAACCTCAAGCTATCTGCACCATATTGTTCGCATATTAAATCTGGATTTACTACATTAAACCAACGTTTAGACATTTTTTCAACCTCTCGACCGACTATATACTTGCCTTCTTCTAAAATAAACTTAGCATTTTCATATTGAGGTTGCCAATTTTTTAATTTTTCTATAGCTATCTCATCAGAAGCATTAACCATGTTAACATCAACCCTAATTTCCTCAACCTCATCATAATCTTCTTTCAATCCTTTTGACACATACTCATTAGTCCCAGAAATTCTATAAATTATAGCACTAGTCCCCAAAATCATACCTTGGTTAATCAACTTTTTAAAAGGCTCTTCAATGTTTACAAAGCCACGATCTTTAAGCAATTTCACCCAAAAACGAGAGTATAATAAATGCCCCGTAGCATGCTCTGCCCCTCCAATATATAAATCGACATTTTCCCAATACTTTAAGGCTTCTTCTCCTGCAAAAACACCTTCTCTATTGGTTTCTTCCATATAACGAAAAAAATACCAAGAGCTACCTGCCCAACCTGGCATGGTATTTAATTCTAGCGGAAAAATAGTTTCGTTATCTATTTTATCGTTACTAACTACTGCGTTACTTTCTGTACACCAAGCCCATTTTTCAGCCCGCCCTAATGGCGGTTCACCTTCTTCAGTTGGCAAATATTTTTCTACTTCTGGCAACTGTACTGGCAAATGCTCTCTGTCTATCATTCGCGGCATTCCATTAACATAATATACAGGAAATGGCTCTCCCCAATAACGTTGTCTTGAAAATACGGCATCACGCAAACGGTAGTTAGTTTTCCCTTGACCTTGGCCTAATTGTTCTAACTCATAGATCACACGCTTAGTTGCTTTTTTGTAGTTCATTCCGTTTAGAAAATCACTATTAGCAATAATGGTTTTTTCTTTATCTGTATATGCTTCTTCACTAATATCTACGCCTTCAAAAATGTTGGAAATAGGAATATTGAAATGGTTTGCAAAGGCGTAATCGCGTTGGTCTCCACAAGGGACAGACATTACAGCTCCTGTACCATAACCTGCCAATACATAGTCGCCAATCCAAATTGGAATGGGTGCTTTTGTAAATGGGTGCTCTGCGTAAGCACCAGTAAACACACCCGATATCGTTTTTACATCGGCCATTCGCTCTCGCTCACTTCGTTTGGCCGTTTTTTCAATGTAAGCTTCAATGGCTACTTTTTGATCTGGAGTCGTTATTTTTTTTACCAAATCGTGTTCTGGGGCTAATGTCATAAAACTTACCCCAAATATAGTATCTGGTCTTGTGGTGAAAACGACTATTTTCTCATCATGATTATTAATATTAAAACTTACTGAAGCTCCGACCGATTTCCCAATCCAATTACGTTGTGTTTCTTTTAAGGAATCTGTCCAATCTAGTATTTCTAAACCTTGTAATAAACGCTCTGCATAAGCAGAAATACGCATGCTCCATTGTGTCATTTTTTTTCGAACAACAGGATGTCCTCCACGTTCAGACACTCCATTTACAATTTCATCGTTTGCCAATACAGTGCCTAATACTGGGCACCAATTGACTTCGGTTTTTGCTAAATAAGTTAACCTATATTTTAAAAGTATTTTTTGCTGTTCTTCAGGTTGTTTCGCTTTCCATTGTTCAGCAGAAAAAAGTTCTATATCATCATCGCAAGCAACATTAACATTTGCATTTCCTTCCAAAGAAAAAACAGCTATTAACTCTTTTATATCTTTTGCCTTATTATCATTATTGCAATAATACGATTCAAATAATTGAATAAAAATCCATTGCGTCCATTTATAATAATTAGGATCACTGGTACGCACTTCTCTACTCCAATCAAAAGAAAAACCGATTTGATCTAACTGTTTTCTATATGTTTTTATATTCGTTTCAGTAGTAATTGCTGGATGTTGCCCTGTTTGAATAGCATACTGTTCAGCAGGTAAACCAAAACTATCATAACCTTGCGGATGCAATACATTAAACCCTTTAAGACGTTTGTACCTTGCATAAATATCACTAGCAATATAACCTAATGGGTGTCCTACATGCAGTCCAGCACCACTTGGGTATGGAAACATATCTAGTACATAATACTTAGGTTTACTACTATTATTCGACGCTTTAAACGTTTGGTTTTCTGCCCAATATTTTTGCCACTTGGCCTCGATGTCATTAAAGTTATAGTTCATTCGAAAACTTTTATTATAAATCTATAATTCTAGAAGAAACACTAATTACTAAGAACTAATGACTAACTACTATTTTAGGCGCAAATTTAAGCTTAATGCTTGACACTAGAAAAGCTATTTCAACTAAAAAATTGGCCGAAGAAGATTACCAGAATACAAAATCCATATCATAGATAAAATTGCTGAAAGATTTATAGCATAACCAAATAATTTCATTTGAGCTATCGTATAGTTTTTTTCCTTAAAAAAAACAAAAACATCTAGGGCTAACCATAAAGAAAACACCCCTAAAAACCCTGCCAAAACATAATCCTGAAACCAAAATATCAAAATGTACGTTTCTAATAATAATAAACACAGCATCAATATTTTGGTGTTTTTTCTTCCTATAATTACTGCTGTTGTTTTTTTTCCAGCCAATTTATCTGGTTCAATATCCATTATCTCTCCAGCAATATGTGCTTGAAAAGCAAAGAGTGATAAGTATAAAAAAGTTTGCCATGGCAATTCTTGTAAATTATTAAGTGTAATACTAAAATAGGCTGTAATTACATATCCTATTTGTATGCAAATTTCAAAAGGGGGACGTTCTTTTATCCTAAAAGGCTCAAAATTATATATAATATTTATTACTATCATTAATAGCAACAATAGAAACATTTGTAAACCAGAAATAATTGTGAAATAAATTATAAAAGGAAGAATAACAAGTGCTACTTTTTTAGGCACTGAAGTTAATTGTTCTCTTGAAGATTTGGCTCCAAAAATAAAATTACCTTTTCGTTCGTTAATAGCATCAGCTTTTAAATCGTTATAATCGTTAAGTCCATATACTAAATAGTTTAATGGAAAAGTAACGAAAACCAACCCAATCCAAAATAGAGGTTCTTTCCAAAAAGTACTTTCTAAGCTAAAAGGGACAAAGTAAATCCATATAGTAGGAAACCATAAACCTGGACGCGATATTTTTAAGTCGTGTAAATTAATGAGATAATCGTTTTATGCTTTTGCAATGTAAATTTAAACTTATTATAAGATTGTTGAAAGTTTAAGCGTTGTATTATTTAAGTAGACAGATTTCTTTTCTATTTTTACGTGATTATTAAATTTATTTTATGAGTTCATCGTTTGATAAGTATCAAAAACGCAAACTAATTTCTTCATACTTTTCAGTAATTTTAAGTATTGCTTTGGTTTTATTTCTTCTAGGGCTTCTAGGGCTTTTAGTTCTTAATGCTAAAAAAGTGGCCGATCATTTTAGAGAGCAAGTTACTGTTACCATTTATTTAAAAGATACCGCCAAAGAAATTGAACGTAAACAACTTGAAAAAAGTTTGGCAATGGCAGATTATGTAAAATCTACTATTTATGTTTCTAAAGAGCAAGCTGCAGAATCTATGAAGGCTGAAAATGGAGAAGACTTTATGGAGTTTTTAGGGTACAACCCATTGCAAAACTCTATAGATGTAAATTTAAAAGCAGATTTTGTGACATCTGAACACCTCGAAAACATTTCTAAAGATGCTATATCCAAGACCTTTGTTGAAGAGGTATCTTATGATAATGATTTGGTCAATTTGATGAATAATAATGTTAAAAAAATTAGTCTTTGGGTTTTAATTATTAGCGCCATATTTACTTTAATAGCTGTATTATTAATAAATAGCTCAATTAGGCTTGCAGTTTACTCTAAACGTTTTACAATTAAAACGATGCAAATGGTAGGAGCAACTAAACGTTTTATTAGAAAACCTTTTATTTGGAGTAGTGTTAAATTAGGTATAACAGGAGCCATTCTAGCTCTTATAGGTATGGGAATAGTTTTATACTACATTAATAGAACCTTTCCTGAACTTTATTTTTTAAGTAATCCTATTTTTATTTCACTACTTTTTTTAAGTGTTTTTTTACTTGGTATACTAATTACTTGGGTTTCTACATTTTTTGCAACACAACGTTTTTTAAATTTAAAAACAGATCGGCTTTACTAGTAAAATATTAACTTTAACTTGTTTTAACTTTAGTTTTTAAAATTTAAAAAAAGATAGTATTAAACTATTAATTATGAAACGAGTAACATTTTTGTCGTAACTGGTTTTTTTGTGGTATTAATACTATTACTTTTCATAAAACCCGAAGATCATACTAAAAAAAGTAATCCTGTTTTTTATAAAAATAAAAAAATAAAAACTTTTTAATTAGTTAATAATACAAGAAAAACAAATCTTACTTCTCTGATCATATTACATTTAAAAATTAATTTAATGGTATGTACTATGTTCTTAATGATGTAATTGGTCGTATACTTTTATTAAATTTAGATTTTCTTAAGACAAAAGTTTTAAATAAAACCGTTACTTTGCATTTACAATAATTATTTCAGAGTATATTGTCTAAATAGTAAATATATACTGAGTACTATTCTTACAGAATTAAATAGAAATGGGAGAACAAAAACGCAAAAACCACACTAAAAATGATTTTATTTTTGGAAAAAGAAATTATAAATTTATGTTTATTGGCCTAGCTTGTATCTCACTTGGATTTATTTTAATGTCTGGAGGTGGAAGTAATGATCCAAATGTTTTTAATCCAGAAATATTTAATTTCAGACGTATTAGATTAGCGCCTACACTTGTTTTAATTGGTTTTGGGATTCAAATCTACGCCATCTTGTTAAACCCTTTAGATAAAAATTCTAAACTATAAACGCTTTTCACAATTCTATTTGTATATTTTTGCTAAATGGATATTTTAGATTCAATTATTTTAGGAATAATTCAAGGGCTTACTGAATTTTTGCCTGTATCTTCTAGTGGTCATTTAGAATTAGGAAAAGCGATTCTTGGTGATGATTCATTACCAGAAGAAAGCTTACTCTTTACTGTTATTTTGCATTTTGCAACTGCGTTAAGTACCATAGTTATATTTAGAAAAGATATTATAGAAATTATTAAAGGCTTATTTTCTTTTGCGTGGAATGATGACACAAAGTTTATTTCAAAAATTATAATATCAATGATTCCTGCTGTTATTATTGGGGTGTTTTTCGAAAAACAATTAGAACAATTATTCAGCAGTAATATTATGCTTGTAGGCTTTATGCTTTTAGTAACTGCCATATTATTATTCTTTGCAGATAAAGCTAAAAGCACAAATAAAAAAGTAACCTTTAAAAATGCATTTATTATAGGTGTTTCCCAAGCAATAGCAATGCTTCCTGGTATTTCAAGAAGTGGAGCTACAATATCGACTTCGGTACTATTAGGAAATGATAAAACGAAAGCTGCCCGATTTTCGTTTTTGATGGTAGTTCCTCTTATTTTTGGAAAAATAGCAAAAGATATTATGGGAGGCGAGCTTTCTTTTGAAAATCAAAATACAACAACTTTACTTGTAGGTTTCATTGCTGCTTTTATTTCTGGTTTATTTGCCTGTACTTGGATGATAAGATTAGTAAGAAAAAGTAAGCTTACTTACTTCTCTATTTATTGTGCTATTGTTGGGCTTATTGCTATTTTGTTTTCGACTTTAAACTAAAACCAATGTAATTTATAATTTTCGCTATTTTCAACATTAATCTAACAAAATATCAATGACTACCATTAAAACAGCTGAAAATTATCTATCTGGCCAAGTTTTGTTAATTGATAAACCTTTAAATTGGACTTCTTTCCAAGTTGTTAATAAACTTCGTTGGGAAATACGACAGGCATTTAATATAAAAAAAATAAAAGTTGGCCATGCAGGAACCTTAGACCCTTTAGCAACAGGGTTATTGGTTATTTGTACTGGAAAAATGACAAAACAAATAGATCGTTTTCAAGGTCAAGAAAAAGAATATACAGGCACTATCATTTTAGGAAGTACAACACCATCTTATGATTTAGAAAGCGAAATAAACGAGATCTTTCCTACAAAACATATTAATGAAGATTTAATACACGAAACGACAAAACAATTTATTGGTGAAATAGAACAGTTTCCGCCTATATTTTCTGCTCTAAAAAAAGATGGAAAGCGCCTGTATGAATATGCAAGAGCTGGAGAAACTGTTGAGGTAAAGTCGCGTAAAATAGTAATTTCTGACTTTGAAATTACTGCTATTGATAATTTAAATATTCACTTTAGAGTTATTTGTAGTAAAGGCACTTATATACGTTCACTAGCTAATGATTTTGGAAAAGCACTTAACTCTGGCGGCCACCTTTCTACCTTAAGGCGTACTAAAATTGGTGATTTTTCAGTGACTAATGCTCTAAAAATTGATAATTTTATAGATTCTTTGAAAAAAAACACGTAAATTACTCACTAACACTATACTTAACCTGTAATTACAACGTTTTTTTACCCGCTAACTGCCCTTAGCTACTCTATCATGACTTTAAAAAACTCCCATAAAGCGATGAGCATTACGTTATTTTTAACGTGCCTATTTCTATTACTCCTAGTAAACTTTAGCCTTCCATTAGCAAAAAAACCTCATCAAGAAATCTATGTTGAAGTTATTCCTCTTGATCAAACAGAAGAGATAAAAGAGAATCGAGATAATAATGCAAAATCTACAAATGAAGCCTATAATACTTTAAAAAAAAACAAGCAATTTGCTCAAGTACACAAAATTATACCCCCTCCTAAAGATTACCATAACCCTTTATTAAATAAATATAAAGAAAAACAAAACCCTAAATCAAAATACAAGAAAAGCGAAGGAAAATCTACGGCTATTGCAAATAAAGAACTTACTGCTTTTAATAGTGTTAACGATATTCTTGCTAGACATTCTAAAGCCAATCCAGAAAATAGTGAACAAGAATCTATAAATAAAAATAGCACAATAAGCTATTCACTTATTAATAGAACTGATATCTACATACCAGTACCGGTATATTTATGCGAAACCAAAGGTAAAATTATAATTAATATTACAGTAAATTCTAAAGGTTTAGTTACAAAAACTTCAGTAAACACGTCATCCACTACAAAAAACGCCTGCATTATTAATCATGCAATAGAATATGCTAAAGCATCGCGTTTTAATACTTCTAAAAAAACAAAGCAATTAGGAACGATCACTTTTAATTTTAAAGGGAAGGAGTCTATGCTTTAAAATTAACGTTATACTTTTAAAGATAATTTTATCAAATCTTTTATAGCCGTTTGACCTTTATCCTTATTATACCAATGCTGAAGTTCTTCTTTAAATTCTGGAGTTAACTTACCATGTTTAACTTTGTATTCATTAACAATATCTGTTGCTTTACTTGGACGTGGACCAAAAGTATTTGTTACTGTTTTAGATTCATTATCAATCATAATTAGCTTAGGGATAGATTTACTCCCATTAGTTAAAAATTGATCCATTAATGCTTCATTTTCATCTCTAAGCACTACTCTAAACTCAATCTTATCATTTAATTCAGCTAGCTTATTCATAACTGGCATAAGATGAGCTGCATCACCACACCAACTTTCAGTTAGCACTAGCCAAGTCGTTTTTTTATTTATAGCTTCTATTTTATTTATCGATTCTTCATCGACTTTAATTGTTTTATCCCAGCGTTTCATTCTCCTATTATTTAGCATTGTATAGTTAGCTAAAGCTTCTGTTTTATTTTTTCCAGTGGTCGATTGTTTCTCTGTTAATTCACTTATAAGCTCTCTATACTCCTTATAAGATACACTTTGAGATAAACTGTTTTCAATAATGGGTTTTAAATTAGTATTGGTAATTGTACTCATAATATAATCGGGCTAAATTATTGTATTTTAATTTTCAGTTTATACCTTAGTCCTCAATATATCAATAATCTTACATCTTCAAAAAATGTCATTTGTAAAAATTGCTCAAATTGTATTAATTATTTCTTTTTTGATCCTACTATTAGGAAAACATTTAAGCTTATTTCCCGATTATATACTCTTAAAAAGTTTTTCGCTTTATCAAATTAGATATATCGTTATGGGGCTTTATGTAATATTAAAAATATATGAATATAAACGTTTAAAAAACTAACAGGATGAAAAAACACAGATGTGGTTGGTGCATTGGTAATCCTTTATATGAAGAATATCATGATAAAGAATGGGGTGTTCCTATTTATGATGACAGTTTGTTATTTGAATTCTTAATTTTAGAAACTTTTCAAGCTGGACTTAGTTGGATTACTGTTTTAAAAAAGCGTGAAAATTTTAGAAAAGCTTTTGATAATTTTGATTATAAAATTATTTCAAAATATGATCAAGCAAAAATTAACACCTTACTTTTAGACACTGGTATTATTAGAAATAGGTTAAAAATTAATGCTACAATTTCTAACGCAAAGGCTTTTATGGAAATTCAGGAAGAGTTTGGAAGTTTTAGTAAATATATCTGGGAATTTACAAATGGAAAACCAATAAAAAACAATTTAAAAAACCACAAGGAAGCTCCTGCAAACACGCCACTTAGTGATACTATTAGTAAAGATTTAAAAAAACACGGGTTTAAATTTGTAGGCAGCACAGTTGTTTACGCACATATGCAAGCCACTGGAATGGTTAATGACCATGAAACGAAATGCTTTAGGTATCATGAAGTAGGATTATAAAAAATTAAAGCAAATAGTTTAGGAAAGTGCTCCTTGAGATATTTTCAGCACCAAAACTTTCTAAATGTTTAGTATAAAGTTGACAATCTATAAGTTCATAATTACTACTTTTTATAAAACTAATAAAAGCCATTTTACTTGCATTTGGCTCTTTCGAAAACATGCTTTCCCCACAAAAAACACGCTCATTTATGGCAACACCATAAAACCCACCTATTAAATTTTTATTTCTCCAAACCTCAACAGATTTAGCAAATCCTAACTCATATAATTTAATATATGCGTTAATCATTTCGTCTGTAATCCACGTCCCATTTTGTCCTTTTCTTTCCATTTGAGAACATGCAGTTATCACTCCTTCAAAATCGTTATTAATCGTAACAGATAGGTCTTTATTCCTTAATACTTGCTTCATACTTTTTGAAATTTTTAGCTTCTCTGGAAATAACACAAACCTAGGATCTGGAGACCACCATAAAATGGCTTCTCCTTTTTCAAACCATGGAAAAATTCCTTTCTGATATGCTAACAATAGTCGCTCAGAAGACAAGTCTCCACCAATAGCCAACATCCCATCTTCGGAAGCTTCTGACACGTCGGGGAATTCGATCTTTGAGGTTAAAAATACCATTATTAATATGCTGTAAATTATAAAAAGCCTTGATATAAAACCAAGGCTTTTATAGTTTATTTAATTTAAAGCTATCAATTTAAAATGGTAAGTCATCATGCTCATCTTCCTTCAAATTGGTTGCTGGCTCAAAGGTTTGCGCAGGTGGCACCTCAGGTATTCCAGCTGGAGCACCAGATTGAGCGCCTTCAATTCTCCATCCTTGTATAGAATTAAAGTATTTTGTTTCACCTTGAGGATTTACCCATTCTCTACCTCTTAAGTTTATATTCACTTTTACATCTTGTCCAACTTGAAAATTATTTAATAATTCACATTTGTCTTGAACAAACTCAACGAGTATATGCTGAGGGTATTGCTCCTCAGTCGTTACAACTAATTCTCTTTTTCTAAACCCATTACTTCCAAATGTTTGAACTTCTCCAATAAGTTTTACTTTCCCTTGTACTTCCATTATTAAATTTATTGTTTATTTCTATTCTCTGTTATCTTTTAAAATGTTTTTGAATTTCGAGTCTTACGATAATAAAATACTCCAAGCACTTTTTACATCACCATAACTTATGTAGTGCTTTGCTTTTTCGTGTTTCTCATTTAGGTTTAATGTTTTTTCGATATTATGTTTATTTACAAAAGCCCTAATTTCTTCTTTACTAGGTAAATTTTCGACATTGCCTAATGCTCCTAAATCATTACCTGTAAGTATTTTGCTATTTTTTATTTCATCCGATATGGCATCAACTCCAATTCCTAATGTTGCTGTAGGTTTAGGAATTTCGAAAAAACCAGATCTAGCTCTACTATAATAGCTCCCTCCTGCCCTAGAAACCAAATCCATTTTATATTGATCTATTGTTCCATCCTCTAATAACACATCGTCACTTATATGCAACTTAACGACTTCGCAAATCACTAAATTTCCAGCACCTCCTTCATTTCCTAATTTAACAACTTCATTAACTCTACATTCTAACTGTACAGGAGATTCTGCAACTCGGAAAGGCTTTACCAGATCAGATTTCAGCATTGTTAACCCAGCTTTTTCAAACTCATTAACTCCTTTTCCGTACTCAGTACTCGTTAAAGACATTTGTTGTACAATATTATAATTCACAACATTTATAACCACCTCTTTTGTATTTTCCGAGTTTTCTAAAGTATGTTTTATTGTATTATCTCTCACCCTTCTCGCTGGTGAAAAAATTAATATAGGTGGATTGGCACTAAATACATTAAAAAAACTAAATGGAGAAAGGTTTGGTCTTCCTTCATTATCTATAGTACTAGCAAAAGCTATTGGCCTAGGTGCTACAGCACTTAATAAGTAGCCATGTAATTTCCCTGTTGTTAAATCTTTAGGCGTAAAAGATGTCATTACTATATTTTTTTACAAATGTAATCAATCCCTTATTTAACTAAAAATGATTTGGTTTGCTTCTAACATAATATTATTAACAGATTTTACATTATATTGAGACTAAAATTAATTATAAATGTTTTTTACCAAACACCATCAATTAGGGCGTTGGATTATTATTATTGCTTCGTTTCTTATTATCTCTTTAATTTTATGGAATACTTATATCTTTTTTCAAAACTTTAAAGCTGAAGAGCGTTTAAAAATGGAAAATTGGTCACATGCACAAAAAGAAATACATCAAAACTCAAACCTTAATAAAGATATAGGGAGTTTATCTATAAAAATTTTAGAAAGTAACCGATCTACTCCTATGATAACGGTTAATGAAGAAGGCGAAATTGTTTACAAAAATATAGATCCAAAAAAAGCAAAAGACTCTATTTTTATTAAGTCTCTTATTAAGAAATTTGAAAAAGAAAACATTCCTATACAAAGTATATATAATGGTAAAGTTATTGAAACCCTATATTATGGCAATTCCCCTCTATTAAATAAGCTAAAGTATTATCCTATAGCCTTATTACTTATCATTTTTTTATTTGGGGCTGTAGTTTACTTATTTTACACAAGTTCCAAAACAGCTGTACAAAACAAGTTATGGTCAGGTATGGCAAAAGAAACTGCTCATCAAATAGGCACGCCTTTATCATCCCTTATTGGCTGGACAGAAATTTTAAAAAATGAAAACACAAACCCTGCATACATTATAGAAATCGAAAAAGACATTACAAGACTATTGACGATTACTGATCGTTTTAGCAAAATAGGATCTTTACCTGTACTTGAAAAAACAAACATTGTCTCTGAAACAATTGAGGCCTATGATTATCTTAAAACGAGATCATCTAAGCTTATTGAATTTAAATTAATTGTTCCGGAAAGAGATATTTTTGTAAATTTAAACAAACAGTTGTATAGTTGGACTATAGAAAATTTAGTAAAAAATGCAATAGATGCCATGAAGGGTAAAGGGAAACTTATTGTTGAAATAATCCCAACTGAAAAGAGTGTTAAAATTAATGTTATAGATACTGGAAAAGGTATTCTTAAAAAAGATTTTAATACCATTTTTGAACCCGGACATACTACAAAAAAGAGAGGATGGGGCCTAGGTTTATCTTTAGCTAAACGTATTGTTGAAGATTTTCTTGATGGAAAAATTAAAGTATTGCATTCGGAAATAAAAAAGGGTACAACTATGCAAATAACACTTAAATTGGCTTAAACCAATAAATTATGTCTAAAAAATTTCTTACTATAAAGGAAGTTGATCTAAATAACAATTGTCCTGAATGCTTTAATAAAGAAGGTTTACAACTTACATTTAAACAACAGTTTAAAGAGACTTCATTATATAAATCGTTAACCCAAGAAATTGTTCATGAAATTACATGTAAAACATGTGAAACTTCAATATACCCTATACGGTGGACCGATGATATTGAACGTGTTTTTGATTATCATCTAAAGGCTTTTCAACCCAAAAAATCATCATTCAAATTAAAAAAATTGTCGTGGATTATATTACTAACAATTAGCCTTATTATAATTAGTATAATCACATTTTTACTCTTTATAAATTAGCACTAATTGCTTGTGAAATGGCTACAAATTCCTTTTCACTAAGTTTTTCTTTTTTAATAAAACGAGCATCCTCCATAGAGTTTAAAGGAATTAAATGCACATGAGCATGGGGCACTTCTAACCCAATTACAGACATTCCTATTCTCTCGCAACAAACTGCTTTTTCAATAGCAATAGCTACTTTTTTAGAAAACGACATTAAACCATTATATGCTTTTTCATCAAGATCAAATAAATTATCAATCTCTTTTTTAGGAATACACAAAGTATGTCCTTTCACATTAGGATTTATATCTAAAAAGGCCAAATAATCTGTTGTCTCTGCAACCTTATAACAAGGTATTTCTCCATTAACAATCTTAGTAAAAATTGAAGGCATTAATTGCTATTAAATTGTTTCTCTTGTAAAGGTAACAAGAATCTTATTTAATTAAAAAACTAAATATTCTTAACTAATTATTTTATCTAGATATCTCAATAATATCAAATTTCATAATACCACTAGGCACTTGTATTTCGGCAACATCTCCAACAGTTTTTCCTAATAAACCTTTTCCTATAGGGGAATTAACCGATATTTTTCCTGAAGCAAGATCTGCCTCTCCATCTGCTACTAAGGTATAATTCATTTCCATACCATTAGTCTGATTTTTTATCTTTACTTTCGACAAAACGAGTATTTTAGAGGTATCCATTTGAGATTCATCTATAACTCTTGCTCCAGCTAATTGATCTTCTAGTTTAGAAATTCTCATCTCAAGCATTCCTTGAGCCTCTTTAGCAGCATCATACTCTGCGTTTTCACTTAAATCCCCCTTGTCTCTAGCCTCAGCAATAGCCTTCGATGCTTTTACACGCTCAACATCTTTTAATTGTTTTAATTCGTCTCTAAGTTTTTTTAACCCTTCTGCTGTATAATAAGATACTTTACTCATAATTTATTCGTTACATGATACACCGTACATTTTTAACGCACGTATAGATTAACGCAAAAAATCTCGTATACACGAGATTTTATATGTCAAATATACAAAATATTTATTTTTAACTATTCTTTTATTTTAAATTGCATATTAATTAATATTCATACAAATGAAAAAGGTTTTATTTTATGTATTCTTTTTTTTATTTACACTATTTTCATGTAATAAGAATGATGATGATAATACTAACGGCAACCCTAATATTCCAAGAGCCGTTTTTGATACCGGAAATCAAATAAACACCAATTTACCTCAGTACAATCAATTACTTTTTGCAGGAAACTTTATAGTATTAAATAATAATAACTATGGTATTAACGGTATAGTCGTTTTTTACAGCGGAGGAGAAAACTATAGTGCTTTTGAATTAACTGACCCCAACCACCCAATTAATACCTGCTCTAAACTTTCTGTAGATAATGCTATTGCAAGTTGCTCTTGTGATGATAGTAATACTTATGAAATATCCAATGGCCTTCCTCTAGAAGGCACTACAGGGCAATACCCATTAACTCGTTATTTTGTTGAGGCAAATGGAAGCATTATTCGCGTATATAATAACTAATCTAATTTAGGTCGTTTTCTACTGGCTTTACGCTCCGATCTTAATTTCTTATTTTTAAGACGCTTTTTTATAATTGCCCTTGGTATTTTTGTTAGCTTTCTACTTTTAGGAATTAATAATGCTGTATTTATGATATTAAAAAGACGAGTTATGGCTTCTTCTTTATTTCTATGCTGACTCCGAGTATTTTCGCAATAAATAATAAGTGTCTTTTCTTTAGTTAATCGAGATTTTAATTTTTCTATCAGTCTTTTTTTTTGTTCTGTATTAAAAACTTTAGATTCGTTAATATTTAAAGTCAATTCTATTTTGGAAGACACTTTATTAACATGTTGTCCCCCACTCCCAGAACTCCTAATCGCTTTTATCTTAAGCTCTTTTTTTAACAGTTCTTCATCATAATTCATAATATTTGATGCGTCACTTTTAGTAGGTCATTTACTGTTTTTACAGGGTTAAAAGTCACTATCGGTACCTCAACAAAAATAGTATTCCAATTAGCCATACTACCATTCCATAAACCAGGTAATTCTAGCGCTTTTAATTGTTTTCCTTCCTTCGTTTTAGTCGTAATAAAAGCGGTTTTATGATCCACAAACTTTTGCAAATCATAAGTTTCTCCTTTATAATTTTTAATTGCGCAAACAATATCTACCGGGTTAAAATGTGTCGCATTTTTAACAATTCCTTTTTGAAGTTTATCTGTTTTATTTATTTGAGCAGATTCAACAATTTGTAACGAAACTTTTCCGCTTTCGTCCTTAACCCAAAACGGGCCACCTCCAGGCTCTCCTTCATTTACAACCATGCCACAAACTCGAATTGGTCGATCTAGCTTTTCTAATAAATACTCAATTTTATAGGCATGAGAATACCTCTCAAATTCAGATGAAACAATAACATTAAGCTTAGATCTTAAAAACTGAGCAATTGTATTTATTTCATTTTCATTTAGTTCATTGTTTTTCAGTCTTCTTATTTGAATAAATGCTTCTTCTTTCACTTTCAATAATATCCCTGCCAACATTTTTTTTGCTTGAGAAACACGCTCTTCATATTGAAAAATAACAACATTATCTATATTTTTAATAAAAATTAAATCGGCATCTAATTTATTTAAATTATCCAATAGGGCACCATGTCCTGAAGGTCTAAAAAGCAAACTCCCGTCTTTGTTTTTAAATGGTTCATTATTTAAATTAACAGCTATAGTATCTGTTGATTCTTTCTGAAAAGAAAAAGAAACATTAAATTTTGTTTTGGTTTTTTCTTCTACAATATTTTTAATATTATTAAATTCTTTCTCAAAATATGGCTTATGCTGTTTTAATATTGTAAAATGTAAGTTCGCTTTCCCATTAGAGGAAGCATATAAAGCCGCTTCAAATAAATGTTCTTCAAAAGCAGACGCTACATGATCTTTATATTTATGAAAAGGGAATAGTCCTTTTGGCAAAAAGCTATAATTCAATTTATCTTTATCCAGTAACATTTTTATTGTCGCCAATACTTTTTCATCATCTGAAAAAGACTCATAATTAGGATAAGTTTCTTTTGTTTTTTTTAAAACAGTATCATAGAAGGGTTGTTTTTCTATACCGACTAAAAAAAGCAGCATTTTAGCCGCTTTCTGCTTATTTATATATGCATTTATTGTTTCTTTATTGGGGTTATATTCTTCCAAAAACTGGAATAAAAACTTAAACATTCGAGTAGCAGCTCCAGAAGCAGGAACAAATTTTAAAATAGAAAGGTTATTTCGTTTATTCTCATAATAAGAAATAAATTCATTTTTGTTTTTTTCTTTAATCACAGAAATCCCATTATTTATTGAAGCAGCTTCTTTTAGATTAATCATAGGCAATCCATTTATAAAAAGTTTTAATTGCCTATTTACTTTTTCTTCAGTTAATCCTTTACTTTCAATTTGCTGTATTTCTTCTTTCGTGAATTTCAATTCTATAGTTTTTAATAATTATCGCAATTTCCTATTAGTAAAATTAGAGACATTAGTATAAATTATCCTAAATAAATTTCAAAATATATCTTTTAATTCATCAAAAAATGAATTATTCTCCTCAAAAATATTACCAATTACAACCATATCTGCTCCTGCTTTGTATATTCTCTCTAATGTTTTCTTATTTCTTATCCCACCTCCAACAATAAGCGGACTATTTAAAATCTTTTTAACGTCTATAATAATTTTCTCATCAACATGCTTCATCGCCCCGCTCCCAGCTTCTAAATATATTAATTGCATCCCTAATAATTCCCCAGCTCTAGCTGTATTTGAAATAGCATTTATGTCGCTCAATGGCTTGGTCCTTGTAACTTTTTGTACTGCTGTTTCTTTTCCGCCTTCAATTAAAATATACGCTGTAGGAATGACTTCTAAATTCATATCCTTTAACACAGAAACTGCCTCAACCTGCTTTCCTATTAAATAATCTGGGTTTCTTCCAGATAATAATGATAAAAACAATATCGCATCTGCATGATTCGAAATCTGACTAACATCTCCAGGAAACAAGACTAATGGCAACTTTGTTAATGGTTTAATAGCCAGAACTAGCTTTTGAGTTATATTAGTTTTAACGGTGCTACCTCCAATAAAAACATGCGTAACTACTGATTTATTGATTTTATCGATAAATAATGGCAATAAATTTAAATCCATTTTTTCTGGATCTATGAGCACAGCTAGTAATTTTTTATTCTCTTTAACCGATCTTTTTATATTTTCTAGTACTTTTTCCATTCATTAATTTATAAGTCAATATCACTATTTATACCGAAACATAAACACAAGTAAACCCTTCAAACTCCACAAAGTTTGCACTATACTTATATTTCTTGTTTTCGTAATCTATCCAAGCTGTCGTTTGGTTTTCATCTAATGAAAAAGGAATAACCAAAAAATGTGTTTTAAAAAGCATTCCTGGGATAGCAAATAATTTATACAATGACTCTTTCACTCCCCATATTATGGTTAGTTTATTAATGTAATTTTTGTCCGTTTTTGAAAGGTACTTAAACTCGTAATCTATAAACTTTTTAGCAATAATAGCTATTTTTTCTCTTTGCTTTTCAATGTCTATTCCGACTTTAACTGTACTTACTATTATTGCAGAGAAATGAAATGAATGCGTTATTGAGATATGCTTTCCATCTTTTAAATACGGTTTTCCATTAGCATCGTAAAACAAATCTGCATCTTCATAACCAAACTCTGCTAACAGATGACGAATACTTATAAAACCACGACGATGCAATTCGCTTTTCATAGCATTTACCCTATTTAAACTCTCTGTCTTTAAATTTAACGGAGTAAGTAAATCTTCAAACGACTCTGTAATCTTCCATATTTTAACTGTCGTTTCCGAGTTTACAACTATGGTTTTATATAATGGCATATATCGATCTTATTGATTATCTTTGTTATCCTTTTATTTACGTGAATAATTCACATAATATTAATGAACAATCTAAATAAACGAAATTACTCTTTATAAGACGTTTCGCCAAAACTGTTCACTTTAAAAAAAATAAAAATGAGTACAAAAAGTGTTACTTACACTCCATATAAGGTTAAAGACATCTCTCTAGCCTCATGGGGAAGAAAAGAAATTGAATTAGCCGAAGCTGAAATGCCTGGCTTAATGAGTCTTCGTGAAGAGTTTAAAAATACTCAACCACTTAAAGGCGCTCGGATTGCAGGTTGTTTACATATGACAATTCAAACTGCTGTTTTAATAGAAACCTTACAAGCTTTAGGAGCAGAAGTAACTTGGAGTTCCTGTAATATTTTTTCAACCCAAGATCAAGCTGCTGCTGCAATTGCTGAAGCTGGAACTTCAGTTTACGCATGGAAAGATATGACTGAAGAAGAGTTTGATTGGTGTATTGAACAAACTTTGTTTTTTGGAGAAGATAAAAAACCTTTAAACATGATTCTTGATGATGGAGGTGATTTAACAAACATGGTTTTAGATAAATACCCTGAGTTAACCTCAGGAATCAAAGGCCTTTCTGAAGAAACTACCACAGGAGTACATCGTTTATATGAACGTGTAAAAAATGGAACTTTACCATTGCCTGCAATTAATGTAAATGATTCAGTAACTAAATCTAAATTCGATAACAAATATGGCTGTAAAGAGAGCGCTGTAGATGCGATACGTAGAGCAACAGATCTTATGCTAGCTGGAAAACGTGTTACAGTCTGTGGTTATGGGGATGTTGGAAAAGGAACAGCTGCATCTTTTAAGGGTGCTGGTAGTATTGTTACTATAACAGAAATAGATCCTATTTGTGCTCTTCAAGCTGCTATGGATGGATTTGAAGTAAAACGCTTAGAAACTGTTATTGGTAATTCAGACATTATAATTACAACAACTGGAAACAAAGATATTGTACAAGGTCGTCATTTCGAAGCCCTAAAAGACAAAGCTATTGTCTGTAATATTGGTCATTTTGATAATGAAATTGATATGGCTTGGCTAAATAAAAACTACGGAAATACAAAAAACACAATAAAACCGCAAGTAGACAAATATACTATTAACGGTAAAGATGTTATCATTTTAGCAGAAGGAAGACTGGTCAACTTAGGCTGTGCTACTGGACACCCTAGTTTTGTAATGAGTAATTCTTTTACAAATCAAACCTTAGCCCAAATCGAACTTTGGAACAATAGCGACAACTACGCAAATGAAGTATATATGCTGCCTAAGGCTTTAGACGAAAAAGTAGCAAAATTACACTTAGCAAAAATCGGTGTTGAGCTAACCGAACTTCGAAAAGATCAAGCGGACTATATAGGTGTAACTGTTGAGGGGCCATACAAGCCAGAACATTATCGATATTAATATCTTTTTACATAAAAAGAAGGACTTAAAAATAAGGTTGTAAGTTTCAAAAAACACAGGATTGGATTTCAATCCTGTGTTTTTTATAGTATAGTTTTTCTACCAAAAACTACAACAACCTTCTGTTTTTCAATATAAAAATTAACTTTAACCCTATTATTTCTTTCATATATCACTATAAGTTTGCTGTTCGTACAAATTATTATGAATGCGTCTATTCGTAATTTATTTTTGAGCTTATAACAAACTTAATTTTAGAATTTATGAATCAAATAGTTGTTTTAATGGCCTTATTTCTTAGTCTTTCTATTAGCCACTCTCAAAGTATAAACCAAGTCGTAGAATATGGAAAAGATAAGAAGATGCTACTTGGAAAAATAAATAAAAAGGGACTAACTAAAAAACCTTTTAAACAATGGTTTACAAAGAATTACAATGACTATTTAGTAAATGAAAAAATAGTAAACAAGTTAGAGGGATTGCTTAAAGATTATAAAATTAAAGTTTTTTTAGGAACTTGGTGTGGCGATAGCAAACGAGAAGTCCCTCGGTTTTATTCATTGTTAGAAAAAGCGAATTTTCCAAAAAAACAATTAGAAGTTATTGCTTTAGACCGTAGAGAAGAAGCTTATAAAAAAAGTCCTAATGGAGAAGAAAAAGGACTAAATATACACCGAGTACCAACTTTCATTTTCTACAAAGACGGTAAAGAAGTAAACCGTATTGTAGAGTCGCCTAAAGAAACTTTTGAGCGCGATATTTTAAAAATCATTACAGCTACTAATTATAGACCCAATTACCAATCAGTAAATTACATTAATAACCTTCTAGAAAACAAAACGATTTCGGAGCTTAAAGACATGGAGATTGATCTTGTTCCAAGACTTGCAGAGTATGTTAAGGGCAGTAGAGAGTTTAATACCTTTGGTTACGTTCTTTTAAGAAAAGAAGAGAACGAAAAGGCATTGTACATATTCGATTTAAATACAAAAATATTTCCTTATAAACATAGTGTTTATGATAGTTTAGGAGAAGCTTATTTTACTCTTAAAAACTACAATGAAGCTTTAAAAAACTATTATAAAGTATTAAGTATTCAACCAGATGATAAGAATGCTTTGGAGATGATTGATAAAATTAATGAGTCAAAAATTTAAACAATTTCCATTTTTTTTAACAAAAAACTAGCATTCATATTCTGGCATATGCCTTTTTTAAAGGTGTAATCAAAAAACAATTCGTTGTTTATTATTTGAGCATCAAAATAGTAATTTTTTACTGGTGTTAATTGGTTTTCAATTTCGCAAAGACTTAAATCATGCGTAGCTATAATTCCAGTAGCATTACCCGCGACAAGTTTTTCAACAAATTTTTTAGACCCAATAGCTTTATCTTTACTATTTGTTCCTTTAAGTATTTCATCTAAAATAATAAAATAGGAATTCGTTTCTATAGTATCTACAATATACTTGAGACGTGTTAATTCCGAAAAGAAATACGAGCTATCATCGGTTAATGAGTCGTTAGTCCTCATGCTAGTTATTAGCTTAACAGGAGCGTAGGTGCTAGATTTAGCACAAACAGGCAACCCCATATTTGCCATAACAATATGTAAAGAAACTGTTCTTAAGAACGTACTTTTCCCAGCCATATTTGCACCAGTTATTATATAGAATTGCTGATTGTCTATTATAAAATCGTTGTCTACTCGTTTTTTAACATCAAGAAGCGGGTGGCCAAGTTGAGTGACTTGGGTTTTTCCTTCCAAATCAGTAACTTCTGGATAAACGTAATGTGGGTAATTAAAAGCATAATTACCTAAACTATTATAAGCATCAAAAAAAGCTATAGTATCAAACCATTCGCTAATAGTTGTATTGTATTTCTTTATCCATTTTTCTATAGTAAAACTATGTCGTAAGTCGGTTAAAAAATAACCATTTCCAAAAATGGCAGAAATGATATTGTTTCTATTATCCAAAGCATCCATAGCTTTAGATAATTGATTTAATATCGTTGATGCTTTCTCATTTTTTAGTTGAATGGCTTTTTGTTTTTCTATAAGTAATTCTGAAGTAAAGGTTTCATTTTCTATAGCATTTAATAGTAAAGCATATTGCCTAAAAGTATCTCTTATTTTATCTGTATTAGTCGATAGCGCATTAATTTTTTTTAAATAGCGCCCTGTTATAAATAATCCTAGAAGTAACCAGTAACCAATAATTGATGAGGGGATAATTTCCATAATAATTAACCCAATAATTATTAGGGAAGTAATAGATATCAGTATGGGCAACCATTTTGTAAATTGAGGCAGAAATGGCTTGTAATTTTCCAACCACTTTACGACTTCTTTTGTTTTAGTTCCTGCTTTAGTTAAACTTGAAGTAGCTTGAAAGTTTTGGCGCCATTCGGGTTTATTAGATAATTCTTTTATAGCGTCTTGCCGGTTTTTAATTAACGTTATAGAGTTTGCTTTTAACATATTTGCTAAATATAAAGCACTATCTTTAAGCTGAGTTCTATCTATAAATTGAAAAAAAGAGCCATGACCAAATAAATCAATATCTAAGCAATAGCTGTGTTTGGGGTCTAAAAACTCTATCCCTTCCGCTTTATCAAAAAAATCTCCAGCCTCTATTCTTAACTCTTCCTTATTAATTTTTACTAAAGCCTTATTGAGAAGGTGTTCTTTCTTTAATGAAGCATGTTTAGATAAGAGGTATAAAAACAATATAGATCCCAAAAGCCCAACGCCTATTGCTAAAGTCCAATTCGAAAAGGTAAAATAAATAGTAACAGTGGTTATTAAAAAGGTTATAAGGCGAGCAATACTATAATAAGTTAATGTCTTATATATAGAAGAAACTTTTGCTTCATAATGATCTAATTTCGAACTATAATAAGATTTTATATTTGACATTGTTTTTAATATGAATATTATAGTTGCATACCATCTAATTTTTTAAAAATAGAGATAGCAGTATAAACTGAATTTTGATAAAAAATAGGCTGGATACCTTCATAATCATCTGTAGGTTGGTGATAATCTTTATGATCTTCAACTCCAAAATATAAAAAGGGAATCCCTTTAGAATGAAAAGAAGCATGATCTGATGAGTTTGTCCAATTTATGCCTTTCCCTATTCCATCATGCTCATCAGAAATAATTTGCAAACCTAAACTTTTTTCTGGTATAACAGACTGTAATTGTTTATAATGATTTGTTCCTATGATGTATAATTCTGAGGTATCACTGCGGCCAATCATATCCATATTAAGATTTAATTTTATGCTATTTAGAGGAATAATAGTATTATCTACAAAATATTTAGAGCCTATTAAACCCAATTCTTCGGCATCAAAAGCAGCAAAAATAACAGAATGTTTTGGAGGGTTCTTTTTTAAAAAATTAGCAAAAGTAATTAAAGCACTGATTCCTGAGGCATTATCATCTGCTCCGTTATAAATCTCTCCATTTTTAATACCTTCATGATCATAGTGAGCAGAAAGAACAATATATTTTTCAGGGTAGATACTCCCCTTTATAATACTTAATATGTTTTCCCCTCTATAAGAGGTATTACTTTTTTTAAAACTAAAAGGTTGAATGTAATTAGGAGCAAGAGGTAAAACAGCTAAGTTTCTTAATTCTGATACAATAAAATCTTTAGCCTTCTTTGCGCCATTGCTTCCTGTTTCTCTCCCTTCATACTCATCTGATGATAGTATTTTTACACGGTCTAGTAATGTTTTACCATTAAACCAATTTTGGGGGATTAATTTAAACTGATCTTTAGTGAGTTGTTTTTTTTGTACATTACAATTAAGTAACAAAACATAAAAGAGTAATAAATAAAATTTTGTAGGGCGAAAATTCATTACATTGAGCAGTGTTAGCTATTAAAATACTTAAAAACATATAGTTATCCCTCCTTACTTAAGAGAAAAATTATAATTAACCTTTTAGTGAAGCTGTTAAAAACTCGCGATTCATTCTAGCTATGTTTTCTAAAGATATTCCTTTAGGACATTCTACTTCACAAGCACCTGTATTGGTACAATTTCCAAAACCTTCTTCATCCATTTGATTTACCATATTTAGAACACGATCTGTAGCTTCTACTTGACCTTGAGGTAGCAATGCAAATTGTGATACTTTTGCCGATACAAATAGCATCGCACTAGAGTTTTTACAGCTTGCAACACAAGCGCCACATCCTATACATGTAGCGGCATCAAAAGCCTTATCCGCATTTACTTTTTCAATAGGAATAGCGTTGGCATCTTGAGTATTACCAGAAGTGTTAACAGAAACAAAACCACCAGCATGCTGTATACGATCAAAAGCGCCTCTATCTACAACTAAATCTTTAATAACTGGAAATGCTTTTGCCCTAAAAGGCTCTATAAAGATAGTATCACCATCTTTAAATTTACGCATGTGTAATTGACAAGTAGTAACCAATCGATCTGGTCCATGAGCTTCTCCATTAATATATAATGAACAGGCTCCACATATCCCTTCACGACAGTCATGATCAAAAGCAACAGGTTCTTCTCCTTTAGTGATTATCTCACTATTTAAAACGTCTAACATTTCAAGAAAGGACATGTCAGGAGAAACATTACTAATTTGATAGTCTACTATTTTTCCTTTGTCGTTTGCGTCTTTCTGACGCCATATTTTTAATGTTAAATTCATCCGTTTTTTTATTTTTATTTGTCAGATGTAATTCGCATAATCGAAAATTTCTTTAGTGGAGAAATTCTTCTTTTATACTCATTTCATAACTATTTTTTTAATCAATTGTAGGTTTTTCTATTTGAGAAACATCTAATCCAGATTTTTCAAAATCAATATCTAAACCTCCGGTTTTCTTTAGAATAAAATTCAGTAACATTGTTGAAATTACACCTATAATAAATCCAAAAATGCCACATAGAATAGGAGCAAATAGTAACATTACTGCACCTTCTCCAAACAATGCGGAAGCGCCAGTAATATCAGAAGCTAACCCAGCAACTCCAAAAACACTAGCAATTAACATAACTGGCACAAATACAATTAAAGAAATAAGCACCATCAATAATGCAGTGATAACTGCATATTTTACTGGGTCTATCCGTTTTAGTTTTAATCGCAATGTACTCATGTTTTTAGCTAGTTTATAATAGGCAACTATTTATAACTTCTTTCTTTAACTTCAATATTTTTGTACTCTAATTCTTCTTTATGTAGTACTGCATCTTTAGGTTCTCCTTTATATTCCCAAGCCGATACAAATTGAAACTCTTTACGACGCATCGCTTCTCCTTCTCCTGTTTGGTATTCGTCTCTAAAATGTCCTCCTGCAGATTCCTCTCTAACTAGAGCATCTTTAGCAAATAATTCTCCTAACTCTAAAAAATCGGCAACACGCCCTGCTTTCGCTAATTCTTCATTAAATTCATTAGCAGTTCCAGGAACACGAACATCTTTCCAGAATTCGGCTCTTAACGCAGAAATATCTTCAATGGCTTCTTTTAACTCTTTTTCATTACGAGCCATTCCGCATTTATTCCACATAATTTTCCCTAAACGTTTATGGAAATAATCGACAGGCTTAGTACCGTTATTATTAATTAAATGCTCAATTTCAGATTTTACTTTTTGTTCAGCCTCTTTAAATTCTTTAGTTTCTGTAGAGATTGGCCCAGTTCTAATATCGTTAGATAAATAATCACCAATAGTATAAGGTAATACAAAATAACCATCGGCTAAGCCTTGCATTAAAGCCGATGCTCCCAAGCGGTTAGCACCATGATCTGAAAAATTAGCTTCCCCTATAGCATATAACCCAGGAACTGTTGTTTGCAAATTATAATCTACCCAAATACCTCCCATAGTATAATGTACCGCAGGGTATATCATCATAGGTGTTTCGTACGGATTTTCATCTACAATTTTCTCATACATTTGAAATAAATTCCCGTATTTATTTTTAACAACTTCTTGCCCTAATTTTTTAACTAAAGCAGCATCATTTTGATCTAGGTGTTTTATTTGTGCTTGTTCCTTTCCGTAACGTTGTATTGCAGAGGCAAAATCTAAATAAACAGCTTCTCCTGTTGCATTAACTCCAAACCCAGCATCACAACGTTCTTTAGCAGCTCGAGAGGCAACATCTCTAGGAACTAAGTTACCAAATGCAGGATAACGACGCTCTAAATAATAATCGCGATCTTCTTCTTTTAACTGTGTTGGCTTTAATGTTTTGTTACGAATAGCATCAACATCTTTTTTGTGTTTTGGCACCCATATACGGCCATCGTTTCTTAAAGATTCAGACATCAATGTTAATTTAGATTGATGATCTCCAGAAACAGGAATACATGTTGGATGAATTTGAGTGTAACATGGGTTAGCAAAATAAGCGCCACGCTTGTGCGCCTTCCATGCCGCGGTTACATTACTCCCCATTGCATTTGTAGATAGGAAAAACACATTTCCATAACCTCCCGTACCTATAACAACAGCATGTGCCGAATGTCTTTCTATCTCTCCTGTAACTAAGTTACGTGTAATTATACCTCTGGCTTTTCCATCGACAATTACAACATCTAACATTTCATGGCGGTTATACATCTTTATTTTACCTCGCCCAATTTGCCTGTTCATCGCAGAATAAGCCCCCAACAAAAGCTGTTGGCCAGTTTGCCCTTTAGCATAAAATGTACGAGAGACTAGCACTCCTCCAAAAGAACGGTTGTCAAGTAACCCTCCATAGTCACGTGCAAAAGGAACACCCTGCGCAACGCATTGATCTATAATATTTGCCGAAACTTCTGCTAAACGGTATACGTTAGCTTCCCTAGAGCGATAATCGCCACCTTTTACAGTATCGTAAAATAATCGGTAAGTAGAATCGCCATCGCCTTGATAGTTTTTTGCAGCATTGATTCCTCCTTGGGCAGCTATTGAGTGTGCACGTCTTGGAGAATCTTGAAAACAAAAAGCTTTCACATTATACCCTAACTCTGCTAAAGTTGCTGCTGCCGAGCCTCCTGCCAAACCAGTTCCTACGATGATAACGTCTATAAGACGCTTATTAGCAGGGTTTACTAAATTAATATGATTTTTATGATTTGTCCACTTATCTGCTAATGGACCTTGAGGTATTTTTGAATCTAAAGCCATGTTCTATGCTATTTTAGTGGTTAAAATGATGAAATAAAGCAATAAAAATAAATCCTAAAGGAATCCCTATTGCATAAACTTTACTAAATCCTTTTAACGCTTTAGTATACTTGTTATTTGCTCCTACCGATTGAAAAGCAGAGTTAAAACCATGCAATAAGTGTAATGCAAGAAAAACAAAAGCTAAAACATAAGCTCCAACTCTTAATGGACTTACAAATTTATGAGTTAACTCTTCATAATATCTAAACTCTCCATTTGGTAATAAACCAGACATGTCGCCATCTATAAATTTTGTATTTATTTCTGGGATCCAGAAATCAATAAAATGTAATACTATAAAAGCAAGAATAGCTAAGCCACTCCATATCATATTCCTACTCATCCAACTAGAATTTGCAGCGCCATTGTTTTTTGCATAGCTAACTTGTCTTGCTTTATTATTTTTTAATTCTAAAACAAAACCCATTACAAAGTGAAAAATAACACCAAAAATTAATACGGGCTGTAATAAATATTGCACAGCCCAAAAGGTTCCCATAAAATGAGAGGCTTCATTAAAAGCGTTGGGACTAAATACAGAAAGAATATTAATTGCAAAGTGTTGAAGTAAAAAAAACATTAGGAAGAGTGCTGAAATTGCCATGGCAAATTTTCTTCCAATAGACGAATTTAAAATTCCGCTCATTATTTTTGTTATTTATTTAATTAGAATCTAAAAGATAGATTTTACAAAGATAACGCTCGTTAGCTGGTCTTACAAACTTTAATAATTTTTTCGTTAAAATTTAGAATGGTTTTAATTAGATATATATGGTATTAATCCGCGAAGCCCCATATCTACAACTTGTTCCCCTGCACTAGGTTCGTATTTGCCATCTACATTTACTTCGGTCCATTCAAAACTATTATTAACAGAGAAAGATAAAGTTATGGTAATGTCTTCATTTTCTTCTCCTGTAATTGTAAACTCATTTTCAAACTGGCCAGTAACAACACATGAGCCTTGTGGTATTGGAGAGGAGTTAAATATTGGGTTCGGAACAGTCGTTGCGCCTTCAGGAGCTTGCCCTTGAGTTGTAGTGCCCAACACATCAAAAGCCCAAAATCCTTGTAGTTTGTTCTCATTAATTTCTAACGGATCAGAAGTACTGCCATTAAAGTTTAACGATTCTATATAAGTGTTGTAGCCTACAAAACTTGCTAGCGTTCCGGTAAAATCCATTCCTGTAGCACTACGAACATCTATATCGCCTTCTTGGTAGGCTAACGAAATGCGTACCCAGTTATAGGTTCCTGGGGTTAATTGATTTAATGGAATGCTTAAGAAAACTTCTTTGTTTCCTGCAAATTTTGCGTTTTTAAAATCGATAGCTTTTTCTCCACCAATAGTCGTTTCCGAGCCTTCAAAAATTATTTCGCCCTCTCCTAGAAGAGTATTAGCACTTGGTGCAAATTCTATGTAATTAGCGCTCATCCTTGCAAAATTTGGAGACTGTGCTGCATTGCCAGCAGGAATTAACGCAAGTTCCCCTAAATTATTTAAACGTTTTTGAGTAGGGTCAAATTTAAATTTTATAATAAGTTGCTTTGATTCTTGAGGATTAGGAGTGCAGCAATCATCATTTGTTTTACAAGAATAAAGTAAAATAGATAAGCTCAATAAAATTAATCGTATAATTTTCATGGGGTAATATTTTAGTTTTAATCATGTTAAGATAATAAAAATTATTCTACAATTAACTCTTTTGATATGCCATTAATAGTAACACTATATTCCCCTTTAGGTAAATAATATTTATTGTTTTTTGCTTTAATAATATCTATACTCGTATTTTCTTTTAATAATTTTTTTCTGCCTTTTTCGGTTATTGTTAAATCGTAGTCTATGTAATTAAACCCTTTGTCAGTCTCAACTTCAATAGTCTTTAATATTGATTTTTTATCTGATTTAATTTCTATTTTAATGTTCGTTTTAACGTTACTAAAAAAATTAATTGTAGCACTAGGCTCATAAGGCTTCATCCATTTGCTCCATGAGTCGCCCCATCTTGACGATTGTTTAATTGGTTTAATATTAAAAATGGTTATTGGGTTACGCATTAAATCTGGATTCATTTTTTGCAACGGTTCTACATTTGTTAAATAAATGCTTCTGCCATGAGTGCCAATTAACAAATCGTTCGTATCTTCCTGAATTACAATATCGTGTACCGCTACAGCTGGTAAGTTATTAGAAAAAGCATTCCATTTTTTTCCAGAATTAAAGGAGACATATGCACCGTTATCAGTTCCTATGTACAATAGGTTTTCATTTACAGGATCTTCCTTAATAACATTTACAGGAGCATTTGAAACCCCAGAAACGATACTGGTCCATGTTTTTCCGTAATCATCACTTTTATAAACATAGGGCTTAAAATCGTCCCATCGGTAACCATTTAAAGTTAAGTAAACTCGTTCTTTTTTATGTTTGGAAGCAATAACTCGGCTTACCCATAAACTATCTGGGATTTTACTCGAAAGGTTGTTCCAACTTACTCCGCCATCTTTAGTAATATGTACCAAACCATCGTCGGTACCAACATAAATAACTCCAAACTCAAAAGGCGATTCGCTAATAGTGGTTATTGTCCCATAAGCTACATTTCCTTTTTTTCCGCCTTCGGTTAGGTCGTTAGAGATAGCACTCCAATCTTTTCCTTGGTTTAAAGATCGCATGAGTTTATTAGCGCCTAGGTATAAAATGTCTTGATTATGACGTGATAAATGTATAGGTGTTTGCCAGTTAAAACGATAAGGGCTTTCTCCTAATTTATGCTTAGGCTTAATAGACTCTCTTGCATCGGTTAAAAGATTTAAACGGTAATAATTACCAAATTGAAAGCCAGTATATATAATATTATTGTTACGATTATCTATCTCTATTTGCATACCATCGCCTCCCATAATACTTTTCCATGGGTATTGACCATTTTGGTGCCATCTTTTATTTTCTGGTGCATTATGAGCGCCTTTCCAAACACCGTTATCTTGTAGCCCACCGTATACATTGTAAGGTGTTGCATGGTCTACATTAATAGCATAGAATTGACCCACAGCTGGACTATTGTTTTTTATCCAGTTTTTTCCATCATCGTAAGTAATATTTACACCACCATCATTTCCGTTTATTAAATGCTTAGGATTGTTAGGATTTATCCATAAGGCATGATGATCGGCATGAACATTCTCAGCACTAATGGATGTAAATGTTTTCCCGCCATCTTTAGACTTTATAATAGGAACACCATAAATGTATATGTTGTCTTTATTATTAGGAGCAACATAAATATGACCAAAATAATACCCATAGCTGTAATAGATGTCGTCTAAATAATCGCGATGTGTTTTTTTCCACGTTTTTCCACCATCAGTACTTTTGTATACTTCAGCACCAATAACAGGAGTGTCGAATAACATGGTATTTGCGTCTTCAAGATAATGAGCAATATCTATAGGTTTAATACTGCCGCTTTTAATCATTTGTTTTACATTTTCTGCTTTATATTTTTGTTGAAAGTCATTTGTTTTAAGGAAACGATTTAATTTTTTGTTATCAATACTTAAAAGTTGAGAAACCTTCATCGTTTTAAAATCTTCTTTTTGCAGTCTTCTTACTTGTTCTTTTTCATCTTTAATAGGGCGCCTATTTTGGTTATCGTGCACGGCATAGACTATGTTATCATCGTAAACTGCCAATCCTATTCGACCTACACCATTACCAGTAGGGAATCCGCTTGTTTTAGTAGAAATTCTTACCCATGTTTCCCCGGCATCTGTACTTTTAAATAGTGCCGAATTATTACCATTACCATTAAAATTCCATGCTTTTCTGTCTTTAGTCCAAGAAGAAGCAAACATAATATTGTAGTTATTTGGAGAATGCTGTAAATCAATTATTCCGCTAACATCATCTATAAATAATGTTTTAATCCATGTTTTTCCTCCATCTTTAGTTTTGTAGATGCCTCTTTCTTCATTTTTAGAATACAAATGCCCTGTTACACCTACCACCAATTCGTTAGCATTATTGGGGTTAATTAAAATACGGCCTATATGATGCGATTCTGGCAAACCTGCAAATTCCCATGAGGCTCCGTTATTTGTCGATTTTAATAAACCTATTCCTGCGTAGGAAGAACGCGAACTATTATTTTCTCCTGTACCTACCCATATGGTTCTTGTTTTCCAGTCTACAGCAATATCTCCAACATTTTGCGTTTTAGCCGTATCTAATATAGGAGTAAAGCTTGTGCCATTATTTGTAGTATGCCATACACCTCCCGAGGCATAGCCTACATAAAATTCAATAGGGTTTTCAGGGTTTACAGCCAAATCAGTAACACGACCACTCATAACAGTAGGGCCAATATTTTTAAAAGGGACATTTTTAACTATGGAAGACTGCTGCGCATTAATTTTAATGAAAAAGAATATGAAGAATACGAGGGAAAATTTAGAAGACATAAGTGCTAAATATTAAAAGTAGCTCAAGATAGTTAAACATTACAAAAAAAAACACCCAGTCTCATCATATTTTTATTAAAAACAGACTAAGTAATAAACTTATATTTAAATGTTTAAACTGTTTTTTCTTCGAGCTTAAAAAATAATTCACTAAATTACTTACTAATTAACTAAATAAAACACAATATAATGGAAGAGTATTTACCTTTAATCATTCAACTTGTAACTGGTGCCGCTGGCGGTAACATAGCAGGTAAACTTATGAGTAATTTATCTTTAGGAACTGTTGGAAATACAATTGCCGGACTTTTGGGCGGGGGTATTGGAGGACAAGTTCTGGGTATGTTAGGCCTAGGAGGAGGTGCTGAAGTTGCAGAGGCTGCATCTAGCATGGATTTAAGTAGCATTCTAGGAAGTGTTGCTGGTGGTGGTGTTGGAGGAGGTATTATCATGGCCATAGTAGGTTTCATTAAAAAAGCCATGAATAAAGGATAAATTATTATCTTATTTTCAAAGTATTAAAAAAGGAGCTTAACAAATTAAGCTCCTTTTCTATTTATAGAAAATGATTAATTTGCATTTTCAATGTTATCAAACCTAAAAAGTGACCGCAAATAAAGACCGTTTAGAGCATTACATTCAAACCATTATTAACGATGAATCGTTAGAAAGCACATTGCCAGAAATATGCAATGCTTTTTCTTTAATAGAGGTAAAAAAGAACGATTTTTTTGTTAGAGAAGGTACTGTTTGTAAATATTTTTGCTATGTAGATAGCGGTATTTTACAACATTCAATAACTGTTTTAGGCGAAAACAAAACAACATATTTAGCTTTAAGGCAATCGTTTACTTCAGCTTTAAATAGCTTTAAAAATAAACAACCTTCAAGAAAAAACATTAAAGCATTGAGCGATTGTAGTTTGTGGGTTGTTAATTTCGAAGCTTTTCATAATTTGCTAGAAAACAATATTGGCTTCAATACTTTTTATTATAACTTAATTGAAAATCAGATTTTTTTAATTGACGACTACCGTATCGATTTACTTACCTTATCCCCTGAAGCGCGTTATAAAAAACTGTTAAATAATGAACCTCATTTATTGCAAGAGGTTCCACTCCATTATTTGGCTTCTTTTTTAGGGATTTCTTCTCGGCATATGACCAGAATTAGAAAAAATATTAAATAAAAAGGACATATGGCTACTTAAATAAAATAAGTGTTAAGTATTTTTGGCAAGTATCAAATTAAAAATCATTCTTTCAATTTGGTATACGTTGAATAAAAAAATAATTTATATGAAATATCATCAAATAGATAGTAGTCTCTTTATAAAAAACCGAAAAAATTTTAAAGCACAAATGCTACCAAAAAGCATAGCGGTTTTTAACTCCAATGATATTTATCCCGTAAGTGCAGATTCAACCTTACCTTTTGAGCAACATCGCGATATTTTTTATCTCAGTGGTGTCGATCAAGAAGAAAGTATTTTGGTCCTTTTTCCAGATTGCCCTAATGAGAAACATAGAGAGATTTTATTTTTGAAAGAAACAAATGCCCATATTGCGGTATGGGAAGGTGAAAAATTAACGAAAGAGGCCGCTTTAAAAACAAGCGGTATAAAAACAGTTTACTGGTTAGAAGATATGGAAAAAGTGTTTTCCGAAATTATGACGCAATGTGATATTGTTTATATAAATACCAATGAGCATTATAGAGCAAATGTAGAAACTCAAACTAGAGAAGATCGTTTTACAAAATGGTTAAAAGAAAAATACCCCGCACATAGTGTAGCAAAAAGCAACCCTATTTTACAACGGTTAAGGTCTGTTAAAGATAACATAGAAATAGATTTAATACAAACAGCTTGCTCTATTACCGAGAAAGGATTTAGACGTGTTTTAGAGTTTGTGAAACCTGGTGTATGGGAGTTTGAAATAGAGGCAGAATATATTCACGAATTTACAAGAAATCGCTCAAAGAAATTTGCATATACACCAATTATAGCTTCTGGAAACAATGCTAATGTTTTGCATTACATAGAAAATAATAAACAGTGTAAAGCCGGCGATCTTATTTTAATGGATGTTGGTGCAGAGTACGCAAATTATGCAAGTGATATGACACGAACAATACCTGTTTCTGGACGTTTTACTAAACGCCAGAAAGAAGTGTATAATGCAGTAAATAGAGTAAAAGAAGCAGCGACAAAATTATTAACACCAGGAACTATTTGGGCTCAGTACCATATTGAAGTTGGCAAGCTAATGACTAGCGAGTTATTAGGATTAGGATTAATTGATAAGGCAGATGTAAAAAATGAAAACCCAGATTGGCCAGCTTATAAGAAATATTTTATGCATGGCACCTCTCATCATATGGGGTTAGATACGCACGATTATGGCATTTTAACCGAGCCAATGCAAGAAAATATGGTATTTACTGTTGAACCTGGAATATACATTCCTGATGAAGGTTTTGGCATTCGGTTAGAGGATGATGTTGTTATCCAAAAGACAGGTGTACCTTTTAATTTAATGAGCAATATTCCGATAGAAGCCGATGAAATTGAAACGTTAATGAATTAATATTGTTTTTTAGCATAATTTATTCTTAATAAATAATAAATCATCCTAAACTAGTTTTGGGATGATTTTTTTTGTAGATATTAAACCATTCCTTTTGGTGGTTTCTACAATGAGCCATATATTTATAATAAATTAACTGTAAAATTTTAGTGAATTTTTTAAACACCTTTAAAGTTTTTATGTTCTTTTTTACTGCAATTACTATTTCATCATGTAGTAATGATAATAACTTAATTGGAAAGTGACAAAGAAGCGATTTTAATAATGAGTTTAAATATAATTTGGTTTTCTATCCTGATAGTACAGGATATACTACATTGCGAGAAGGGAGTATGGAAGCGCAGATTACTTCTAGTCTTAGATCGTTTAATTGGGCTGTAAATGATAATTTATTGCAACTAAATTTTGATAATAAAGAAATTATAAAAACAAAATTTTCTGTTAATAATGATGGCCAACTCTTTTTGAGTGATTTTACAGATTTATACTTTAATAAGCTTGATTAATTTTAAACTAAATAATCTAGCTGTTAAAGTGTTTCTTAATTTTATCGACTATAGTTTGAGCTAGTTTTTCTTTGCTTTCTATTGTCCAGCCAGCAACATGTGGAGATAGTATTACATTTTGTGCCTTTATCAAGTAATTAAATGCTTCGGGAAGCTCATTCGTTGTATTAAATAAGTTCTCAAACGATTTTTTTTCATATTCTAAAACATCCAAACCAGCACCTAATATTTTTTTGCTTTTTAAAGCAGAAACAAGATCTTTAGTAACTACACTTGTTCCCCTTGCTGTATTAATTAACCAAAACGGATTTTTAAAAGCATTAATAAATTTAGAATTAACCATATCTATAGTTAAAGGTGTTTGCGGGGTATGTAAACTCAATACATTAGCTTGCTGTTGTAGTTTGCTTAATGACACCTGTTTTGCATTGTCATCACCTACATTTGGTTTTATGTCATAGCATAAAACGGTAACATCAAACCCTCTTAGTTTTTTTGCAAACGCTTTTCCCATATTACCATAGCCAATTAATCCTACGGTTTTTCCATTTAGTTCTATACCTCTATTGTCTTCCCTTAGCCATAACCCTTGTCGTACCTCATGATCCGCCTTATTTAATTTGTTAAACAAGCTGAGCAACATCGCTAAGCTGTGTTCTCCTACTGCATTACTATTACCTTCTGGGGCAGCAATAAGCTTAACACCTTTGTTTTTAGCATAATTACAATCAATATTTTCTAAACCTGCACCAACACGGCCAATAAATTTTAATTGTTTTGCAGCATCTAAAAACGATTGGTCTATTGAAAAACGACTACGAATAATAAGACCATCATAGTTATGTATATTGTTTTGTACTTCGGTTTTAGAAGACGTGTAATCCTCATCGTTGGTATAGCCTAACTGATTAAGTTGACTTATAAGTAATGGGTGGTTGCTGTCTAAATGAAGTATTTTCATGGTGTTTTTTTATATGTTGTAATATAAAAAAAGATCCTAAAAAAGGGCTGTTTTATTACTCTAACTTCTTAGTGATATTTTAATACTAAATAAGCCTCCAAATAGTCTGTTAAATTCTTTTTTTTGGTAATAAGTTAATCAACTTATATGTACCAAAAACACAAAAAAAGGGTCGAATAATTAAGTTATGGGCTTTTTTGTCCCATTAGAAACACTACCTCCACACTTGTCCATTGATAGGTATGAGTATTTTGAGTAAAAAAATGTATTTTTAAATGCAAAAAGAAATATTCTATTATATTGAACTAGTAACATACCATACATGAGAAAAACAAAAAATATAGGAGAGAATATATGTTATTTCAGGAATTTAAGAGGATTAACAAAAACAGAACTCGCAAATAAAATACAGGTAGATATAACAACTATAATGCACTATGAGCAAAATAAATATTCTCCCAAAAATGAAAAGCTAAGAAAGATTGCCCTAGTATTAAATTTAGAAGATGAAAATATTTTAAAAAGACCTTTAAAGATTAAAAATAAAAGCAATAGAATACTAATTAGAATAGGAAATAATATTCGTTTTTATAGGTTAAAAATGGGGTTGAATCAAAAAGAATTAGCCAAAAAAGCAAAACTAAGTGAAGCTGTTATTTCTGAGTATGAGAATAATAAAATTAAGCATAATCCGGTGGTTTTAAAAAAAATAGGAAAAGCTTTGGAGTTAAAAGACTTTAATATTTTGATGGCGAGCAATAATAAAAAACTTGATAAGCCTTATTTAGTTTTAGAGGGTAAAGAATTTTAATATTTAAAATATAAAAATGCTTTATCTTGTATAAAAAGGGTTCAAATAAATAAGTTGTGGGATTTTTTGCCCCATTAAGTATGCTGTAAGTAATTAAAAATATCGAAAATGAATAAAAACTATTATTACCTATTTTTAACATTCTTATTTATAAATATAAACTTACATAGCCAAAATAAAACCGAAAAAGACCCCATTATAACTAAATGGGTAACAATAAAATATAAAGAACGTAATGTTGAATTCTTACTGCCAGAGAACAACTATAAAATTTCTAAAGATACTTTTATAGGTCAGGATGTAGGTAAAATTGAATCTATATCTTACACATTAACAAGAACTAATTCAAAAAGTAAACTATTAAGCTACGGTTATACTTTTGATCATTATAAATTTCCAAATTATAAATTCAAAAAAAAAAGAAATCGATGATTATCTTCAGAGCGCTGTAGATAACCTTGTAGAAATGACTAATGGTAATCTTTTTTTTAATAAAAAAATATCTTTTAATGGATATCCAGGACGTGAAATATACTTTTCTGTACCTAATTGCATTTTTTATTTTAATATTAAAATGTACCTAATCAAAAATGAACAATACACAATGACAGTATTAACTGAAAAAGACAATTTATTAAATACTTCTATAAACAAATTTCTAAACTCATTTAAAATTATTGACTAGCATGAAATCAATTTATTTATTCATTTTAATATTAACTACTCTCTCTTGTTCTGAAAGCAATTTTGAATATAAAGAACTTAAAGATTGTAACTTTGAAATGATTAAACTCAAAGAACAAGTGAAAATTAAAATATTATCATATTCTGGAGGTAAATATTGTGATAATGATATTAAATATTATTATCAATTTATTGGCATAAATCAAGAAACCTTAGATACAGTTAGAGTATTAAGTCTATGTCAAAAATATGAATTTATAGAAGGCAAAAAACTTGGTTCATTCACTACTAAAGGAGATTTTTCTGATATAATAAACCAAATTGGTAATGAACTTGGTTTAGATAATAATAGCTATGAAAAGAAGGTAGTATTTAATAAAGAGCGATCTGATTTTGAGTCAGGAAATCATAAGACTGCTATTGGTTCTCTTAGTTTCTAATAAAAACTACTTACAACAATTTGTATAATGCATATACCCCCGTATTCTATGATTAAAACAAGAAAAAAACAAACTATTTTGTTAATAAAGATTTAAGCGGCAAACTTCATAGTATCTACATATGGGGTTTGCCTTTTTACAACTGCAAAAACTCTAGCAATTAATTTATTTCTAATAATGTTAATTGTACTCATTTTGTTTTTGCCTTCCAAGACTCTTTTTTGATCATATTGTTTCATTTCAGGGTTGTGTTGTATGGCAGAGATAGCACACATATTAATAATAGCCTTCAGCTTTTTATTTGCTAAATGTGAGACTTTAGTTCTACCTTTTATACTCGATCCAGATTGATAAGGAAAAGGAGCTATTCCTGAATAAGAAGCAAATTTTCTCCAATTTTGAAACTTAGTAAAATTATCTGTAAAAACAATCATGACTAAAGCTGTTTGCATGCCAATTCCTTTGACACTAGTAACCAGTTTATAGGTTTGTTTTAACTCGGTGTTTTTATCTATAATACTTTGCATGGTCGTATTAATTTTATCTATTTGTTTGGTTAAATCTTTAATCATTTTTTGTTGTACTTCAAATATGATTTTATAGTCTTTTGAGGAATAAATTGTTTTTTGCTCTTTCAAAGTCCCTTTAAACCCTGCTCTTTGTTTATTAAGTTTAGTACGTAATGATAAAAGGCTTTTTATCCGTAGTATATCATTATCAGGGAGTTTTGAAGGTTTTAATTCTTCTTTTAGGCGATAGCCATATAACGCAATACGTTTAGCATCAATTTGGTCATCTTTACCACGCGCTATTCCAATAGATCTTTTAATTTCTAATCCTGAAGCTATAAAAAAAGAATATTCTTTTTCTGTCAGAAAGAGTGACAATAAATGAGAATACATTCCAGTATGTTCAAAAACAAATAGCGTTTCTTGTCTTGAAAAAGAGGTATTGTATACTATCCAATTTTCCATTAATTGAAAGCCTTTTTTTGTATTGTTAAATTGAGCAATAATTTGTTCTGAATCAATGCAAACATCAATTACAGTTTTACTTACATCAATGCCAATAATTTCTTTTGTTTTCATAATTTTGTTATTACAGATATTAAATAGTTACTTAAACTAAGACCTTTAATAAGGACGGAAACTGAAATTCTATATGGTTCTAAGTAACTTGAAAAGAGAACGGAGACTAATACAGGGGATGGCTCTTGAAAAAGCTAGCTGGCCGCCAAAGTTCACTCCGTTCTTTTTATGTTTTTAGTTATCAACAAAATAAAGGCTATTAATAAAGAAAAAAAGAAGCAAAAAAAGAAAGTTCATCATCATTATCATGATTTTATTTAAGTATATTTTTCTATTTGCTAATCTAAAGGCTCCCTTCGGGAAGCTAACACAACGTAAAAGATACGTTGTGTAAACCATTTCCCTTTACGAACATACGAAAAATGAGAATCGGAACTAAAATATTAATCCTTTTTCTGACTTTAAATTTGCTTTCTTGCAAAGGTTCAGTTCAGGAAATTGAAACAAAAAAACCGGCACCAGAATTTGACTTTTCGGAAATGTTAAAAAACAATTTTCCGAAACCGATTGGAATTATAAACGATTACGGACAAATATTTACTGAATCACAACGGACTGAATTAACTAAAATCCTTTATGATTATGATATTGAAACTACAAGACAAATTGTAGTAGTAACAATTGATAGCATAAAACCTTATAATAATATTCAGAAATACGCGACTGATTTAGGAAATGATTGGGGAATTGGAACAACGGAAAAAAATAACGGATTGACAATAGTTGTGTGCAATCCTTGTCGACAAATCGGAATAGCAACTGGAACTGGAACTGAACTGATTTTGACAGATGAAATCTGCAAAAATGTAATTAACCAAACCATAATTCCCGAATTTAAAAAAGGAGCCTATTATACCGGAATTAAAAATGGAGTGGCTAAATTAATAGAAAAATGGAAATAAACGTACTGTGATTTACACAAGTTAAAGACCAGGATTTTATCTTCTTCTAGAAGATACAAATTTAGAGAG
>JAHDGB010000090.1 GCA_020627885.1 Flavobacteriaceae bacterium
TTCCTTTAAATGTTTCTAGATCATACTTACAAGCAGATGGTGCTGTTAAAAAAATATCCTCATACATTACTCGAAAAGTAGCCGATAAAATGAAATCGCTATTTAATGATAATAGAGAAGATTTTGAAGCCAAATGGAATGACATAAAAATTGTTATTGAGTATGGGATGCTTTCTGAAGAAAAGTTCTTTGATAAAGCCGATGCCTTTGCATTATATCCTACTGTAGATGGTAAATACTATACTTACGAAGAGCTTTTCAATAAAATAAAAGCAAATCAAACAGATAAAGACGATAAGCTAGTTATATTATACGCCTCTAATAAAGACGAACAACACAGCTATATTGAAGCTGCAAAAGCAAAAGGCTATGAGGTTTTATTATTAGACTCTCCTATTGTATCACATTTAATGCAAAAATTAGAAAGTAAGAAAGAAAAAATATCTTTTGCACGTGTTGATGCCGATTCTATTGAAAAGCTAATACAAAAAGAGGATACTATTATTTCTAAATTAGATGAAGACCAAACTAAAGCCTTAGACGAGTTACTAAAAGAAACCATTCCTTCAGAAAAATTTATGGTTCAGTTAGAAGCCTCAGATAGTAATGCTGCTCCGTTTATGATAACACAACCAGAATTTATGCGTCGTATGAAAGAAATGCAAGCTTCTGGCGGTGGTGGCGGTATGTTTGGAATGGGGAATATGCCAGAAATGTACAACTTAGTAGTAAATACCAATAGTGAGTTAGTTTCAGAAATATTAAATACTAAAACTAAGAAAAAACAAGAACGTTTAATTTCTCAAAGTTTAGATTTAGCCCGTTTATCTCACGGCTTACTTAAAGGAGAAGAATTAACAAAATTTATAAGCAGAAGCTACGAAATGATTAAATAAAAATAGTTTTTAATCAAAAAAAACAATTTCAAACCACTTTGCTCCATGCAAAGTGGTTTTTTTTAGATAAAAAATATACTATATTTTATTTGTATGCATTTAAATAAAATGTATATTTGTGATATGCTTAAATTTTATATCTCTTAATTTTAAATCTAAATAAATGAAAAATGCTGTTTATATATTGGGTTTTATAGCCTTCTTTACCTTAAGTACAGGAACTATGTTTGAATTTTTTCACTGGCCCCACGCAGGGATCATACTACTCTTTGGTTTTTTATCTTTAAATTTTGGTTTCATACCCATGCTATTTTACAAATTGTACAAAAAAAATAAATGATTTAAACTCTTAGAGTTAAATAAAAAGAGGAGTTGCTATTTGTATGTTACGAAGCATAAAATATATCTCCATATTATGCTAGAAAAAGATTAAATAGGAATGAAAATAGTACCTCTTATACCAAAAACAAAATGCAGATTTCCACCAACAGTTCCATTGGTCGAGACTATTAATACGATTAGTAAATAAGAGCATTGATTAAAGACTATTTACTCTTGTATACACCTAAATAATATATATTTACATTTATGTATAGTAAAGAATTAACAAAAGGCACACTAAAGCCTATTATTTTAAAACTCTTATCAGATAATGAAAACATGTATGGTTACGAGATCACACAAAAGGTAAAAGAGTTAACACAAGGAAAAATTGATATTTCTGAAGGGGCTTTATACCCTATTCTTCATAAACTAGAACATGATGGCGTTTTAGAAACCGAAAAAGTTTTTATTGGTAAACGAGTTAGGAAATATTATAAAGTTACAAAACCAGGAAAGGAAGTCGTAATAGAAAAAACGAATGAAGTTAATAATTTTATAGAAACGTTATCTTTAATTTTTAACCCTAAATCGCTTGCCAAATGATTTTAACAGATAAACAAATTGAATTTATTTCAAACAACTTAGAGTTTTACGGCATACACTCTGAACATTTAAAAGAGGACCTTTTAGACCATATTTGTAGTGCAATCGAAAGTTATGATACTAAAGATTTCAAAATCGCTTACCATGCTGTGCTAAGTCAATTTGGAGGGTATCAAAATATAAAACAAATCCAAAGAGATATTAGTATATCCATACATTTGAAAAAAGTTTTGAGATTAAAAAAGATGCTACATTTTATGGGGTATTTAACAGGCACAACATTAATAACCGGGTTGCTATTTAAAATAATGCAATGGCCATTTGCAAGTATTATTTTATTAATAGGGTTTATTGTTTTAATCTTAATTGTATTACCTCTTTTTTTCTATGAAAAACACAAAGAATCAATTTTAAACTACCAATTGTAACATCATTATAGTTTGAATTAAGTTTTTTCAACAGCAAAAAGAAACTCAATTTATGCTATAGATTATATATTGCCTCAATAAATAAAAATAGTCAAGCTATGTTTATGTTAACAAAGAAGAAACTGGCAAATTTACCTAAGTCTTTTATTTTTTATATACACAGAAACAATTGAACTATATTTGCTCTAAACTATATTCAATGTCTTTTAAAAGTTTAAAACTTAACAAACCAATTTTAAGAGCTATAGCCGACAAAGGCTATGATAACCCTACTTTAATCCAAGAGAAAGCTATTCCCTTTATTTTAGACAAAAAAGATATAATTGCTTCTGCTCAAACAGGAACTGGTAAAACCGCCGCTTTTGCATTACCCATTTTACAGTTATTATACGACAAGCAAGATGCTCCTAAAAAAGGAAAAAAAATAAGAGCATTAGTTATAAGTCCTACAAGAGAGTTAGCCACTCAAATTCAAAACAGTTTTCAAAATTATTCTACATATACTAATCTAAGAACCACTGTTGTTTTTGGAGGAACCTCTATAGAGCCTCAAAAAGAAATTTTAAAAAAGGGCGTCGATATTTTAATTGCTACGCCAGGTAGGCTTCTAGATTTGCACAAACAAAATATCATCAATTTAGATTATATAGAAACTTTTGTTTTAGATGAAGCCGATTTAATGTTAGATATGGGCTTTATAGACGATGTAAAAAAAATAGAACGATTATGTCCTGAGTCTAAACAAACCTTATTATTTTCGGCAACAATGCCTTATAAAGTTGAAGCATTAGCAAAAACCATTCTAACAACCCCAGAGAGAATAGAGGTTACCAAACAATCGTCCACTTCAAAAAATGTTGAGCAACTACTCTATTTTGTTCCTAAACCTAAAAAGATTGAGCTTTGCCTTCACTTACTTAGAAATACAATAAAAAAACATCGTGTTATTATTTTTAGACGCACAAAATATGGTGTTGACAAATTAGAAAAAACATTACTTAAAAACGGATATACTGCAGATAGTATACATGGAGACAAAACTCAAAGCAATAGACAAATTGCTTTAAATCGTTTTAAGAAAAATGAAGTTAATATCCTTGTCGCTACAGATGTAGCTGCTCGAGGGATAGATGTTACAAACCTCGATGCTGTAATAAATTTTGACATACCAAATAGCCCAGAAACCTATGTTCATCGTATTGGAAGAACTGCAAGAGCTGGAGCTTTAGGAGTTGCCTATTCTTTTTGTTCTGCCGATGAGAAGACGTATATAATTGCCATTCAAAAATTAATAAATCAGCAATTAGATGTTATAGCAGATCACCCCTATCCTTTAGACCCAAAAGCAAAAAAAGAGGTGCATACCTCTAAAAAAACAGGAAGCAAACATAAAAAAGGAAGAAAAAGTATAGCTTCTAAAAAGAAAAAGAAACGCTGGTACTAAAAGATTTTGTAATTTTAAACGTTTATAAGTATCATACAGCGAACCTTTTCGATATAAATTTTGGCATGAAATGTGTTTTTAACCTTTAAAGACCAGACTGAAAACTCCTAATCATTAATGTACTATGAAAATAAAAAACTTACTTCCTATTATTTGTATATTCCTTATTAATAACATAATAGCCCAAACAAAAATAATAGATACAGAAACTAAAGACCCCATATCTTATGCCACTATATCATTTGGTAATGGAAATGGAATATTTGCAGATGATGAAGGTACTTTTATATTTACAAAAAAACTATATCGAGATATTGATACATTATACATATCTGCACTAGGGTATAGCGAATTAAAATTGCCTACCGAAAATTTACCAAAAATCATAAGTCTCGATCCTCAAGCCGATCAATTACAAGAAGTTATTGTACAAAACAAACCAAAAGGAAAATTTAAACTTGTAACTCTCGACCCCACATTGCATGATGATTATTACCAATGTTGGCTCCCTACAATAGAATCTGAAATTGCAGTATTCTTTCCAAATACGACCCCTAATATTAAACGCCTAACAAGACTATACCTTCCAATAAAAGCAGAAGCAAAATCTTGGGATAAACGCAAGAAAAAAGGTCATGATAAGAAACCGTTTTCTACAATATTTAGAGTTAAATTTTATGAAAACAATGATGGATTTCCTGGCGATGTTGTAACCTACGATGAAATCGTATTTATAGCTACCGAAAAAACTGAAAAAGCTTACGAATTAGATGTTTCCGAAAACGACATATACATGCCTAAAAAAGGCCTTTTTGCATCAATACAAGTTATGGGGTATGCAGATGCTAAAGGAAAACTTTTGCCAAACAAAAAATATCAAGAAGTAAAAACACAACGTGGTATTGTAAAGGTGTCTACAACCTTTAGACCCCTTCTACCCTTTACTAGTGAAATCCCCGAAAATAGAACCTATGTTAAACGTATTTTTTTAGAAGGAGGCGACTGGATTCTGTTTAAAAAAGGAAACATTAGCAACTCTCCATTAATAAACAAAGGCATAGACAATTATGGTATGGGGCTTAAAATGGAGGTATATAAGGAACAATAATATCTATTTGTTTTAGAACATAGAAAACTTAAAACTAATTTTTTTAATTATTAATAAGTGACCAAACAGTTATACTGATCTGAGAATAATGCCAATAATAAAACTTCAAACAATAATTAAAGCTAATAAAGAAGTTGTTTTTGATCTCTCTAGGAGTATTGATTTACACAAAATCTCTACCGAACATACAAATGAGCAAGCAATTGCTGGAAAAACAAGCGGGTTAATTGGTTTAAATGAAAGTGTAACTTGGAGAGCTAAGCATTTTGGAATTTATCAAAACCTGACTTCAAAAATAACCGAATTTAATCGACCTAATTACTTTACTGATGAAATGCAAAATGGTTCTTTTAAAAAGTTTAAACATAGACACCTTTTTACCGAATTGAATGATGAGACTTTAATGATCGATTTTTTTGACTATGAATCACCACTTGGTATTTTAGGTCTATTAGCCAACAAAGTATTTCTTAAAAAATACATGACAGCTTTATTAAAAAAACGAAATAAAATTATAAAAGAATTTGCTGAATCTGATAAGTGGAAAGAAATAATAATCGAGTAATTAATATAAATACAGATCTCTGATTAACATGAATCATTACTTCAAATTTTTCTGCCAAAAAAATAGTCAGCATAAATAATAAGTCTTTCTTTCTTTAAACCATTTTTTGTAAAAAACGAACAAAACTATTGTAAGTTAAAAATTAAATATTACTTTTAATAGTATACTAATTGTGCACACATTTAACTTAATTTTACACCCAAATCTTACAGTTAAATCCCTAAAAAAGGTTGAAAGAGCCATAAAATATGACAGCAACTGAAATAGAAAAAGAAAATTCAGAAATAAAAAAAGCCTACAAAAAACTTCTTAGAGTAAGTTATACAACGCTTAATAATGATGATAAAAAATTAATTAGAAAAGCTTTCGATGTTGCTGTTGATGCTCATAAAGAACAACGCCGTAAAAGTGGAGAAGCTTATATTTTTCACCCTATAGCAGTAGCCACTATAGTAGCCTCAGAAATAGGTTTAGATGCAACTTCTATAGCTGCTGCATTACTTCATGACGTAGTAGAAGATAATGACGATTACTCTGTAGAAGATATTGAAAATCTTTTTGGAAACACCGTAGCAAAAATTGTTGATGGCTTAACCAAAATCTCTTCTCTTAAAAAAGACACAGACGTTTCTTTACAAGCTGAGAATTTCCGTAAAATGTTACTTACTCTAAATGATGATGTTAGAGTAATTATTATAAAAATTGCAGATCGCTTGCATAATATGCAAACTATGGATGCTATGCGTCCTGATAAACAAGAAAAAATTGCTAGCGAAACACTATATATTTATGCCCCACTTGCACATAGAATTGGTTTATACAACATTAAAACAGAGCTAGAAGACCTAGGCCTTAAATATACAGAACCAGACACCTACAACGATATTTTAGCAAAAATAAAAGCCAGTAAAGAAGAGCAAGATGCCTACATTTCTGAATTTAATGGTGTAATTAAAAACTCTTTAGACAAAGAAAATTTAAACTATCAAATAAAAGGACGTCCAAAATCTATTTTTTCTATAAAACGGAAAATGGCAAAACAAGGCGTTACTTTTGATGAGGTTTATGATAAGTTTGCAGTTCGTATTATATATGAAAGCAAACCTGCTGATGAAAAATTTATTGCTTGGAAAATTTATTCGATAGTTACAGATCATTTTAGACCCAACCCCATTCGTTTACGCGATTGGATATCTTCTCCAAAATCTACAGGCTACGAAGCTTTGCACATTACAGTAATGGGGCCAAAAGGACAATGGGTAGAAGTTCAAATTCGTAGTGAACGCATGAACGAGATTGCAGAAAAAGGATACGCTGCGCATTATAAGTATAAAAACCACGACGATAAAGAAGACTCTTTAGACGATTGGATTAATAAATTACAAGAAGCCTTAGAAAACCCACATACAAATGCTGTAGATTTTGTAGAGCAATTTAAATTAAACCTTTACTCAAAAGAAATTTTTGTATTTACACCAAAAGGAGACTTAAAATCGTTACCAAAAGGCGCTACACCTCTCGATTTTGCATTTAGTATCCACACACAAATAGGGATGAAAACCCGAGGAGCTAAAGTAAATGGAAAACTAGTACCACTAAGCCACGAATTAAACAGTGGAGATCAGGTAGATATATTAACCTCAGAAAATATAAAACCTAACTCTAATTGGTTAGACTATGCCACAACTGCTAGAGCTAGAAGCAAAATTAAATCGTCGTTAAGAGAAGAGAAAAAGCAAGTCGCTGAGGACGGAAAAGAAATTTTACGCCGTAAACTTAAACAATTAAAAATTGTATTAAACGAGAAATCTATTAACCAAATGGTAAGGCATTTTGGCTTAAAAACAAGCTTAGATTTATTTTTTAGAGTTGGTATTGGTACTATAGATAATAGTATGCTTAAAGACTATGCCGCTTCAAGAAGTAATGCATTAGTTAGTTTTATAAAAAATAAAATATCTCGTAAACCTGTTATATCAAAATCTGAACTTGATAAAGAAGAAATTACCAACAAATACGATATGTTGGTTTTTGGTAAAGAAGAAGAAAAGCTAGAATATAAACCAGCCGTTTGCTGTAATCCTATTCCTGGCGATAATGTATTTGGATTCTTAACCATAAATGAAGGTATTAAATTGCATAAAAAGAATTGTCCCAATGCCTTAAGCCTTCAATCTAATTATGCGTATCGTATTTTACAAGCCAAATGGATCGATTCTTCACAGCAAGAGTTTTCTGCTCAAATTGTACTTTCTGGTATAGATAATTTAGGAATAGTAAACGATATCACTAAAATTATATCATCTAACATGCATGTTAATATGAAGAGCATTAGTTTTGAAAGCGACGATGGTTTCTTCTCTGGAAAAATTAATGTTATTGTTAAAAATAAAACGCGCTTAAAAAAACTCATAGAAAACCTAAAAAAAATTAACGGTATAGACAAAGTTTATCGCGTTTAAAAACTAACACTTTTTCTTTAATTTATTTTGTATAGTCACTCGCTATATAAATGGTTAACAAAATCGTTTATTAACAGTTCGCCTACAAAACAAAGAACTGAAAAGAAACCAGTTATCTCTTTTTTAATAATGTTTATAATATTATTAAAATACCCAAATTTCCTTTAGTAAGCTTAAAAAAATAATGTAAATTTGCGCTTTGGATTATGAGTGATAAAGTAGACACAAAAAATCAAGAAATTGTAAAAAACGTATTTACCAAGTTTTTAGAAGACAACAGTCATCGAAAAACCCCAGAGCGTTATGCAATACTTCAGGAAATATACAATAGCGAAGAACATTTCGATATTGAATCGCTCTACCTTAAAATGAAAAACAAAAAGTATCGTGTAAGTCGTGCAACACTTTATAATACTATTGAATTACTTTTGGAATGTAACTTGGTAAGAAAACACCAATTCGGTCAAAACCAAGCCCATTATGAAAAATCTTATTTCGATAAGCAGCATGATCATGTAATTCTTACAGATACTGGCGAGGTTATTGAATTTTGTGATCCAAGAATTCAAACAATAAAAAAAACGATCGAAGAAGTATTTAATATCGAAATTAACAACCATTCATTATACTTCTACGGTAACCGAAAAAAAACAACAAAAAACAACTAACATACAATGGCTGTAGATTTACTACTGGGTTTACAATGGGGAGATGAGGGCAAAGGAAAAATTGTCGATGTATTAACTTCTAAATATGATATTATTGCTCGTTTTCAAGGTGGTCCAAATGCAGGACACACTTTAGAATTCGATGGCATTAAACACGTTTTAAGAACAATTCCTTCTGGGATTTTTCATGAAAAATCAACAAATATTATTGGTAATGGTGTCGTTATAGACCCTGTTGTGTTTGTAAAAGAGTTAGAAGGGCTAGAACAGTTTAATATCGACTATAAATCGAAATTAATTATTTCTAGAAAAGCACATGTTATATTACCAACACATCGTTTATTAGATGCTGCAAGCGAAGCCGCAAAAGGAAAAGCAAAAATTGGCTCTACCCTAAAAGGTATTGGGCCAACTTATATGGATAAAACCGGTCGTAATGGTATTCGTGTTGGCGATTTAGAATTAAGCAGCTGGAAAGAAAAGTACCGTGCCTTAGCCAATAAGCATGAAGCTATGATTAGTTTTTATAACGTAGATGTGCAATACGATTTGGCCGATTTAGAAGCCGAATTTTTTGCAGCTGTAGAAACACTAAAAACATTAACATTTATAGACTCTGAAGAGTACATATACCAAGCACAAAAAACAGGAAAATCTATATTAGCAGAAGGGGCTCAAGGTTCTCTTTTAGATATCGATTTTGGAACCTACCCTTTTGTAACATCTAGTAATACAACTGCCGCTGGTGCTTGTACTGGCTTAGGAGTAGCACCTAATAAAATTGGCGATGTATATGGTATTTTTAAAGCCTATACAACCCGAGTAGGCTCTGGCCCCTTCCCTACGGAATTATTTAATAAAACAGGCGAAGACATGGCAAAAATTGGCCATGAGTTTGGTGCCGTAACAGGCAGACCAAGACGTTGTGGTTGGTTAGATTTAGTAGCACTAAAATATGCTTGCCAAGTAAATGGCGTAACCAAATTAATGATGATGAAAGGCGATGTGCTTTCTGGTTTTAAAACCTTAAAAAT
>JAHDGB010000091.1 GCA_020627885.1 Flavobacteriaceae bacterium
ACAAAAGTATTACCTCCACCAACAAAAAGGCCTTGGGCATTTTTAATAGCATGAGTAGGGTTATCAAATTCATGAATACCTACTACTTCTTTATTAATTTTAGAAAAAGCAATTTTAGCTTTTTTCGTATAAGCGTCATAAGAGATACCGCCTGGTCTTGCGTATGGGATAAATAAAATGGTATTAGCCTCTTTAAATAAATGTACTAATTCGTCTAAAATGTATTCTAAATAATCACTATTATGAACTGTTGAGGTACTGGCAACAATAAGATTTTGCATCAAAAAAAATTTACTACAAATTTAAGTATTACATTTAGCTTTCATACGCTTATTTTGTAAAATAACTTAATATTTTAATAGCTAGAAGGGTTGTTTTAACAAAAATTTAAACGGTATTTATCATTTTTTTAAGAAGATAGAAACGTTCTTTATCGAACTGACTAATTGAACTTCGAACTATGCAATGTTATTTCTGTTTATCTCTTTCTTTATTAGAGTATGCTTTTCGTGATCACAAGATTTTAAATAATTTTTATTTGCAGAAAAATTAATGCGATTAATAATGATATTAAGGAAGAATACAATAAAACCATTATTTTCTACAGAAAAGTAAATATTAAATTATTAGAAATAAGTGATAAAGGTTAGAAATATAATTTTAGGAGTAATTTTAATAGCATTTCGATATGGGTATTCGCAAAGTGTAGAGATTTCTGGACAAATAATTGGGACAGGTAATGTAGAAAATATTCATATTATTAATAAGTCGAAGAAAAAATATGCAGTTAGTAACACAAAAGGAGAGTTTATAATTGAAGTAGTTACTAATGATACAATTGTGTTTTCTTCGGTTCAATATAAATTAGAATCTATAATCATTTCGAAAGAAGATATTTTAGCAAAGAAAATAAAAGTAACTTTAGAGTCTAAAATTAATGAGCTAGATGAAGTTGTGGTAGGGAAAATATTAACTGGTAATTTATTATCGGATCTTAAAAACTCTGATGCAAAACCCAAAATTAATTTTTATGATGTTGGGATTCCTGGTTATATGGGAAAACCAAAAACACAAAGTGAACGACTTTTGTATGAGGCAGACGGAGGAAACATAATTACTTCTGCAGGAGGTAGTATTAATGGAGCTGGAGCTGGTTTAAATTTCACGAAGATTTTAAACAAAATCTCAGGAAGAACAAAAATGTTAAAAGCAAGAGTAAAATTAGAAACAGAAGAAAGGCTTTTGTTTAGTTTAAAATCTCGACTAGAGACCAGTTTCTTTAAGCAAAATCCATTAGATGTAGAGTATAGAATGGACTTTTTTTATTTTTGTGTAGAAGATCCTAACTTTACTAAACGGTGCAAAAATAGTGATTTAGAAGCACTTCTATTTTTTAAGGAGAAATATGAAGTATATCTTAAAAATCGTAAAAATAATGATTAGTGGTTTTTTGGAATGCTTTTTGACTCAAGAAGATTTCATTGATTAGTTATAAACTAAAAAATAATAGAATGCAAATAAAAAAAATACTTCTAATACTTCTAATTATTCCATTATTCGGATTTATATCATTACATAAATACTACGTGAGTAACACCCAAATAAAGTATGTAAAAAGTAAAAAGTCTTTACAAATAACGAGTAGTATATTTGTAGATGATTTTGAAAAATTGCTAAAAGAACGCTATGATGATTCTGTGATATTAAATGATAATAAAGATGAGTCATTAGTAGATACTTACATTGAAAAATATTTGCAGTCTAAACTAAAAATTATAATAAATACCAAAAATCAGAATCTGGTTTTTTTAGGCAAAGAATACGATAACGATGTTATGTATTGTTATTTGGAAATTGAAAATGTTGAAGGGATAAATACTATAGAAATTTCTAACACTATGTTATTTGATTTATTTGAAACACAAAAAAATATAGTGAGGACAAATATTAATCAAAAGTATAAAACCTTCATTCTCATACCAGAGAATATAAAGGGAGTGTTAAACTTTTAAGAAACCGTATTCTTATTACTTATTTTTTATTAAATTCATATCTTATTTTTAATAAAAAAAGATTGTATTATTTTTTTTAACGAATCCCTAGCTATTTGTTAAAAAAGTGAAAGACTAAAAAAATTAACTAACAACTAATGAAAAAAACATTAAAGTATTATTTAGTAACAACCCTATTTGTATCTGCTAGCGTATTTGCGCAACAAAACGATTTAATAAATAGAGAAAAAGAACAAGGGCACCAAAATAATAACAAATTTAAACAACTTTATGATGAGTTTTCGAGCCCAAATATGTTTAGATCTGCATCTGGAGCACCTGGTCCTGCTTATTATCAGCAGCAAGCAGATTATAAAATGGATATTGAGTTAGATGATGAAAAAACAAAGCTACATGGAAACGAAACAATTACTTACACTAATAATTCACCAGATACTTTAAGTTATCTATGGGTACAACTAGATCAAAATATGAGAGCTAGAGATTCTAAAACCCCATTAATTAATGGTAATGGTGTTTCACCTGCAGTTCAGGTAGAAGCTTTTACTAGTAATTATATGGGAGAAGGTTTTGATGGCGGTTTTAAGATAATGGAAGTAAAAGATACTAGTGGAAAAGCTCTAAAGCATATGATTAACCGCACGATGATGCGGATTGAATTACCTAAAAAGTTAAAACCTGGAGAGAAATTCTCATTTTCTATTAAGTGGTGGTATAATATTAATGATCATGTAAATGGTCGTGGACGTTCTGGTTATGAGCAATTTGAAGAAGGAAATCGAGCTTATGTTATTGCTCAGTTTTATCCAAGAATGGCTGTTTATAGTGATGTCGAAGGCTGGCAAAACTCTCAGTTTTGGGGGCGCGATGAATTTGCATTGCCTTTTGGGAATTTTGAAGTAAATATTACGGTACCAGAAGATCATATATTAGATGGTACAGGAAAATTAACGAACAGAAAAGAAGTCTATTCAAAACAAATGATGAAACGTTATGAAAAGGCAAAAAAATCATTTAACGAACCAGTATTAATAGTTACGCAAAAAGAAGCAGAAGCTGCTGAAAAAAAGAAATCTAAAAGAAAAAAAACATGGAAGCTATATGCTGAGAATGTTCGTGATTTCGGTTTTGCGACATCAAGACGATTTATAATGGATATGATGGCTGTAAAAGTAGGTGAAAAAGATATTATGGCAGTATCTATGTATCCTAAAGAAGGGAATCCGTTATGGGAACAATGGTCAACTAAAGCAGTAGCCAGTACATTAAAATCTTACTCAAGGATGACTTTTGATTATCCTTACCATAAAGCAATTTCTGTACACGCAAAAAATCAAGGGATGGAATACCCAATGATTTGCTGGAACTATGGTCGTCCAGATAAAGAAGGGAAATATAGTGATCGTGTAAAGTATGGAATGATTAGCGTTATTATTCATGAAGTAGGACACAATTTTTTTCCTATGATTGTTAATAGCGATGAGCGCCAATGGACATGGATGGATGAAGGCTTAAATACATTTGTTCAGTACGTTGCAGAGCAGGATTTTGCAAAATGGTACCCTAAGGCCTTATCCATAGGTCAGACAAAGTACCCATCTCGTAGAGGGCCTGCAAAAAATATAGTGAGATATATGGGAGGAGATCAAAATTACATAGCGCCAATTATGACTAAAGGTTTAAACACGTATCAATTTGGAAATAATGCTTATGGAAAACCAGGTACGGCGCTAAATATTCTCCGAGAAACAGTAATGGGAGAAGATCTTTTTGATTATGCTTTTAGAGAATATTCGAAGCGTTGGATGTTTAAACACCCTACACCAGAAGATTTCTTTAGAACAATGGAAGATGCTTCTGCTTTTGATTTAGATTGGTTCTGGAGAGGATGGTTTTATACAACAGATTATGTAGATATTGGAATTAAAGGAGTTAAAAAGTTTTACGTATCTGACGAGCCAGGAACTCAAGCAAAACGGATGATTGAAGCAAGACGATCGAGAGGTCGACAAATACCTCCTATGGTATATATGGTTGAAGAAGGCAGTGAAAGCTTTAAGTCCGAAATGAAAACAAAATCCTTAATGGATAATTCATCTACTCTGAAGGAATATTTAATGGATAATTTTTCTGCAGAAGAGAGAGCAGCTCTTAAATCGCCTAAATATTTCTATAATATAGTTTTTGAAAAGCCAGGAGGATTAGTGATGCCAATTATTGTTGAGTATACATATGCCGATGGTACTACTAAAAAGGAAACATATCCAGCTCAAATATGGCGGTTAAATGATAAGGAAGTGAGTAAAGCTATAGCTTCAGAGAAAGAAATTATTTCAATAAAAGTCGATCCAGATATGGAAACTGCCGATGTTGATACATCAAATAACTCATGGCCTAAAGAAGTAAGTCAAAGTAAATTTGATAGATTTAAAAGCAAAATAAAGAACTAAATACTAAAAAATATAACAGATTAAAAACCAACTTTTTTAAGTTGGTTTTTTTATAAAAAAATCAGTGTATTAAAACTGAATATTTCATGTAATTATATATGATTAGATGAAGATTTAAATTTTTATATTTGTACTGTGATACAACAAGCAATAATATTATTCATTAGCGGAGCAGAAATAGCACTTATTTTACTTATAGTGGTTATGGTATTTGGAGCAGATAAAATACCAGAGATAGCCAGAGGTTTAGGTAAAGGAATGAGAACGTTAAAAGATGCGACAAATGATATTAAACAGGAAATTACTAAAAGTGCCGAAGTTAATGGTATAGATACCAGTATAACTAAAGATGTTAGTGATGAATTAAATAAGGTTAAAGACGATCTAGAAGATTTTACTGGCTCAATTCGAAGAAAAATGTAAGCTCATTCTTTTTGTTTTATTCTACTAATTGTTAAACCATCTCTAATAGGTAATACTACAGTTTCTATTCTTGGATCTTCTTTTAGTAATGAGTTATACTCTAAAACTGCTTTTGTAGATTTGTCTTTGGGATCTAAATTTTCAATAACTTTCCCGCTCCATAAAACATTATCGGATAATATGATCCCCCCAGTATTTAATCTGTCAATAATTAAGTTAAAATAATTAATGTAATTTTCTTTATCGGCATCAATAAACACAAGGTCAAAAGTCTTATTAATAGTAGGAATAATATTTAAGGCATTACCAAGATGTTGAATGATTTGTTGATGGTAAGGAGATCGATTAAAGTACTTTCTTTGTAAATCATAAAGTTCTTCATTTATATCAATAGTATGAATTTCTCCAGAAGCTTTTAAGCCTTCAGATAAGCATAAGGTAGAGTAGCCAGTAAAGGTGCCTATTTCTAAAATGTTTTGAGGGTTTACTAATTTAGAAATCATACTTAAAACCCTACCTTGGTATGGACCACTGGACATACGAGGTTGTAGTACTTTCTGAAATGTTTCGCGTGTTAACTGTTGTAATAGTTCGGGTTCATTTTCAGAATGTGCTACTACATAATCATCTAATTTTTCAGGAATGAAATGCATTAGTTTTTGTTGCTTATTTGGTTGGAATAAAAAAGTTAATAATTTTTACAAAAAAATAAGTTTCAAAGTTATTAAACAACTATTTAGTTTTGGGTGTTTTTTAATTGTTTTTTTGTAATTATAAGTAGCCCAATAAAGGTTAGTACACCATTTACAATTAGTATTTCAAAACCAAATTTATATCCAAAGAATAAGATTTCAGAATATTTATTCATTAAATAAGATACTATAGGAGCTACTATTGCAATAATCCATACATAATTATCTTTTATATGTTTTTTTGTTAATATACCAAAAGCAAACAACCCTAATAATGGACCATAAGTATAACCAGCAGCTTTAAATAACTCCCAAATTACAGAAACGTCTGTAAATATTGTTTCAAATAAAATAATGACAATAATTAAAATGATACTAAAAATGATATGCACTTTTTTTCGTAGAGATTTTTGGTTCTCTTTAGGCTTTTTATCTAATTCAATAATGTCAATACAAAATGAAGTTGTTAAAGATGTTAATGCAGAATCTGCGCTAGAATATGCCGCAGCAATTAACCCGAGTAAGAAAAATGCAGAAGTAGTAATACCAATTTGAGGTAGCATTGCAATTGTAGGAAACAAATTATCTTTTTTAGCAGTAATACCATTTTGGGCTGCATATTGGGTTAGCATTAGGCCTAGTGCCAAAAATAGAAGGTTAACGAAAACAATTACAACAGCAAATGAAATCATGTTTTTTTGAGCATCTTTAATGCTTTTACATGTTAAGTTTTTCTGCATCATATCCTGATCTAAACCTGTCATAGTAATTGTTATAAATATACCCGCTAAAAAACTCTTCCAGAAATATTGAGGATTATTACCATCATCAAAAAAGAACATTTTACTTAAATCACTATTGCTAACATTAGAATAAATTTCTGAAAAACCATTTAAATCTAAGGCAGAAGCTAAAAAAAAGATGGTAACAACTACAGATATTAGCATGAATAAAGTTTGCAGCGTGTCTGTAAAAATAATAGTTTTTATTCCGCCTTTAAAAGTGTATAACCAAATTAAAGCAATAGTAATTATCACAGTAACAGGAAACGGAATATTTAATTGATCAAAGACTAATAATTGTAAAACTTTAGCAACTAAAAATAATCTAAAAGCGGCACCAATAGTACGCGAAATTAAAAAAGCAATTGCTCCTGTTCTATAACTTGTATTTCCGAATCGATCTTTTAAATACGTATAAATTGAGGTTAAATTTAATTTATAATATAAAGGCAAAAGCACATAAGCAATAATTAAGTACCCAACAAAATAGCCTAAAACAACTTGAAAATATCCAAATTGTTTCGCTTCTACAGCGCCAGGGACTGAGATGAAAGTAACTCCAGAAAGGGAGGCGCCTATCATACCAAAAGCAACTAAATACCAAGGAGCAGATTTATTAGCTTTAAAAAAAGCGGCATTAGAATCTTCTTTTCCAGTAAAGTAAGAGATCAAAATAAGGATCCCAAAATAGGAAGCAATTAAAAGAAGTATTTGTGTAGCTGTCATATATTTGTTTCTTGTTAGCAAAATACAAATTACTTTAAAAGATCATGAGCACATAATTAACTTTTTTGAATTATGCATAAAATTAAGAGGAGTTCAATAAAACAAGTTGATAATAAGTATTAAATTGCAACAATGGAATTTTCATCAAAACTTTTAGAACGAGCCGTAAATGAAGTCTCTCAATTGCCAGGAATAGGAAAAAGAACGGCATTACGTTTGGTATTACATTTATTAAAACAACCTAAAGAGCAAACTAGTGCCTTGTCTAACTCATTAAAAGCTGTAAGGGAGGATATTAAGTTTTGTAAATCTTGCCACAATATTAGCGATGTTGAGTTGTGTGAAATATGTAACAATCCGCATAGAAAAGAAGAAGTTATTTGTGTTGTAGAAGATATTAGAGATGTTATGGCTATAGAAACTACAGCATCATTTAAAGGGCTGTATCATGTTTTGGGAGGAAAAATTTCACCAATGGATGGCATTGGCCCACATGATTTAAATATCAAATCACTTATAGAAAAAGTAAAAGAAGGGCATATACAAGAGCTTGTTTTTGCGTTAAGCTCTACAATGGAAGGCGATACTACAAACTTTTATATTTATAAACAAATACAAGAATACAACATTGAAATTTCTACAATAGCTAGAGGTATTTCTGTTGGAGATGAGTTAGAGTATGCAGATGAAATTACTTTAGGACGTAGCATTATTAATAGGGTTCCTTTTGAATCTTCTTTAAAACTGTAATGTATTTTTGAAGCTATCTATTGTCATACTAAACTATAAAGTGCCTTATTTTTTAGAACTGTGTATACAAAGTGTTGCAGCTGCAATTTCTAATATAGAGGCAGAGATTATTGTTGTAGATAATTTGTCTCAAGATACTAGTTGTGTAATGGTACAACAAAAGTATCCAGAAGTTAAACTAATAGAAAATAAAGAAAATTTTGGATTTTCTAAAGGAAATAATATTGGAGTAGCAAATGCCCAAGGAGAATACATATGCATTTTAAATCCAGATACAGTAGTAGCAGAAGATACTTTTGAAACACTTTTAAGTTATATTGAAAAGAAAAATAAAATAGGAATTATTGGTTGTAAATTAATAGATGGCATAGGAAATTACTTACCAGAAAGTAAACGAAACATACCAGTTCCGAAAATTGCTATAAAAAAAGCATTAGGGAATACGAATAGCTATTATGCGAATCATATAGAAGAAAATGCTACAGGAAAAGTGTCTATTTTTGTTGGAGCTTTTATGCTATTGAAAAAAATAACATATATTAAAGTTAAAGGTTTTGATGAAGATTATTTTATGTACGGAGAAGATATTGATTTGTCGTACAAAATTGAAAAAAATGGTTATCAAAATTATTATGTAGGAGCATCTACAATAATACATTACAAAGGAGAAAGTACACTTAAAGACGAAACTTATGCCAAACGTTTTTATGGTGCAATGCGAATTTTTTATAAAAAGCATTTTAAACGAAATTTCTTTTTTGACAGTATTATGTTTTTAGGGATATGGAGTGCTAAATTTTTAAGTATAAGTAATAGTAAGTCATTAAAAGAAAAAGCGCCTATGAGTTTTGTTATTGTATCTAATAACGATTACCCAAATTTAGAACAGAAACTAAAAAGTGTTGTTTATACCAAGAAAGTGATATCATTTGCATCAAATACAGAGTATGTTTTAGATGCTAATTATTTGTCGTTTAAAGAAATTATAAGATTAATTTCTACTTCCAAAAATAAAAAAAACATAACATTTAAAATTCTTCCTAAAAATTCTAATTTTATTATAGGTAGTAATTCTTCAAAAAGCAGAGGGAAAGTAATCGTCTTTTAAAAATCATTTTAGAGAAAATTAACAAAATATAGACAAACACTATCTAAGTAAATTAGCTATTTTTTTGTTAATTTTGCAAAACAAAACACAGGAGCAATCCTTAAATTATTAATATGGCAAAGTTTGAACTTAAATTACCCAAAATGGGGGAGAGTGTCGCAGAAGCGACTATCACATCATGGTTAAAAGAAGTTGGAGATACCATTGAGGCTGATGAAGCAGTGTTAGAAATAGCTACAGATAAAGTAGATAGTGAAGTACCTAGTGAGGTAGATGGTGTAATAAAAGAATTATTATTTAATGTCGATGATGTCG
>JAHDGB010000092.1 GCA_020627885.1 Flavobacteriaceae bacterium
AATTAAACATTGATTTGATCTTAGAGTTAACTTCGGAAGTAAAAACCGAGGTTGTGCCAGAGAAAGTAACTACAATAGTAGGAACCGAGGTTATGCCAGAGAAAGTAACTACAATAGTAGGAACCGAGGTTGTTCCAGAGGAATCTGCCGTTACTATAGGAACCGATTTGTTTAAGTTATTAAATTTAAACCCTATTTATTTTGATTATAATAAAGCTGTAATACGACCAGATGCTCAATTAGAATTAGCAAAAGTTATTGCTTATTTAAAAGCACATCCAACAGTACATATCGATGTACAGTCGCATACTGACTCTAGAGGGAGAGATTCATATAATTTTGAATTATCTAATCGTAGAAATAGGGCAACTAAGAATTGGATAATTAAAAATGGAGGAATCGATAGAGTTCGTATAACAGGAAATGGGTATGGCGAATCGCAGCTTATTAACCATTGTTCTAATGGTGTAAAATGTAGTAAAGATCAGCATCAAGAAAACAGACGAAGCATGTTTATTGTGACTAAGAATTAAATATACTGAGTTACCCTATTTTTAGATTTTGATAAAGTTAAATTAGTTAATTTTTAGGTTTTTTTGTTGGTGCTCATAAGTAATGAAAGAAAACTCATAATTATGGTTTTTATCTTTTTTATGAAACTCGTTGTGGGTTTCTTTCCATATTGAAAGATCAATTTCAGGAAAGAAGGTGTCAGCATCAAAAGTATGATGTACTCTAGTAAGCTCTATTTTAGAAGCATATTTTAACGATTGTTTATATATTTCTCCTCCTCCTATTATATATGGTTGAGAATCATTTTTAGCTTTTTCTATCGCTTCTTCAATAGAGTTTACAACAATTACTCCGTTAGGGACAGAATAGTTTTTTTGTCGAGAAATTACAACATGAGTTCTATTTGGTAGAGGTTTAGGGAAACTTTCAAAAGTTTTCCTTCCCATTATTATATAGTGACTTGATGTTAGTTGCTTAAAACGTTTAAGGTCATCACTTAGATGCCATATTAATTGATTATCTTTTCCTATTTCATTATTCTGGCCAGCAGCAACAATAATTGTAATATTGCTTTTGCCGAGGGAATTCATTTCTTTTTTAGGAGTAATGCTTAATTGTTCATTATATAATTCGCTTTTTGCAATGTGAATATCCTCTTTTTCTAATTGATTTTTTAGAATTTCAATTCGTGTTTTTTGTTTTATAATAAGTTTGTCTAATTGTTCTTTTTCCCATGCTTTCCCCATAAATTTATCGATTACAAAAACATTTATAAAATGGTATATCAAAAGGCACAACCATAATATTATTACAGAAACAAACCAAGGTTTTTCAAAAGGGGTAATTTCTGCTCCAATATTGAGAGCTAAATTAGAAACAATGAGTCCTATTGCTCCTAATAAAAAAAGAATAAAATGAAAGTATAATCTTTTTTTTTGCTTAATTCGTCGTTGTGCATTTTGTATAAGCTCAAGTTGTTCTTGATCTATTTGAGGCTTTATTTTTTTTTTTCCAAATTTCATAATTATACAGCAACTGTTCCTTTTATATGAGGATGTGGATCGTAATTTTCTAACGAAAAATCATTAAAAGTAAAATCAAAAATAGTGTTTATTTCAGAGTTTAATTTCATTACTGGGAGTGGTCTTATATCTCTAGACAGCTGTAGTTCTAATTGTTCTATATGATTATCGTATATGTGGGCATCTCCAAGAGTGTGAATAAACTCTCCAGCTTCATAACCACATACTTGAGCTACCATCATGGTAAGCAATGCGTATGAAGCTATATTAAAAGGTACACCTAAAAATATATCAGCACTTCTTTGGTATAGTTGACAAGATAATTTACCATTGGCGACATAAAATTGAAAAAAGGCATGACAAGGTGGTAAGGCAGCTTTTCCATTGGCTACATTCTCGCTAAAAGATTTAGAGTTATCTGGCAGTACAGAAGGATTCCATGCAGATACGAGCATGCGGCGACTGTTCGGATTGTTTTTTAACGTTTCTATAATATCTTTAATTTGATCTATCTCATCTCCATTCCAATTGCGCCATTGGTAACCATAAACAGGTCCTAAATTTCCTTTTTCATCGGCCCATTCATTCCAAATACGAACCCCATTTTCTGTTAAATAATTAATATTAGTATCACCTTTTAAAAACCATAATAGTTCATAAATAATCGATTTAAGGTGTAGTTTTTTCGTAGTTACCATAGGAAAACCTTCACTTAAATCAAATCGCATTTGGTAGCCAAAAACACTTTTTGTGCCAGTTCCTGTTCTATCTCCTTTTTTATTACCGTTTTCTATAACGTGTTTAACTAAATCATGGTATTGCTTCATAATTCCATCTTCTATGTTCTGTTAAAAGAATAGTTTAAAATTATGATAAAAGTAGTAAATCGAGAAAAATTATACACTATAGAATACAGATAAAAAAAGACTAGTTATGAATAGCTTATTAACCGTTTTTTATTTTAATTTTTTCGGTTTTATAGGAAATATTATATGAAGGTGTATAGGTTATTCTAATAATAATTTTGAAAAAATATTTTTAGCGCTTAGATATTTCGTCCCTAATTTTTGCTGCTTTTTCATAATCTTCATCTATTACAGCTTGTTGTAACATTGAATTTAGTTCTTCTATTGTTTGAAGTTTGTAGTCTTCTTGAGAAGAATTGGTTTCTAAGTCATCATTCACAATATCTTCAACAAGAACATTATTTTCATCTTCGTTTTCCTCCTTACTAGAGTCCACTTTTAAATAAATACCGGCTTTATCTAAAATATTTTTGTATGTGAATATTGGAGCTTTAAAGCGTAATGCTAGGGCAATAGCATCACTAGTTCTTGCATCAATGATTTCTTCTATACCATCTCTTTCACAAATAAGACTAGAATAGAAAACACCGTCTACCAATTTGTGTATAATAACTTGTTTAATTATTATTTCATAGCGATCAGCAAAGTTTTTAAAAAGATCATGAGTTAATGGTCTAGGAGGTCTAATTTCTTTTTCTAATGCAATGGCTATAGATTGGGCTTCGAATGCACCTATAACTATAGGGAGCTTTCTTTCTCCATCTACTTCATTAAGTATTAATGCATATGCGCCATTTTGAGTTTGGCTATAGGAAATACCTTTTATATTTAATCTGACTAAGCTCATAATTTAAAAAACACAAAAAACTGTTTAAATTTAGACTTTACCAAATAATAATAAACAGATTTAATAATTTGTTATTACTATTTTATGGTTATTAAACTGAATTTAAACAGTCTTTTATAATAGAACTACAATTTATAAAAAATTATGTGTTTGAAGCTTTAAAAGCTTTTAATTTTTCTATGAGTTGTGGAACAACTTCAAAAGCATCTCCAACAACGCCGTAGTCGGCAGCTTTAAAGAAAGGGGCTTCAGGATCTGTATTTACCACAACTTTCACTTTAGAAGCATTAATTCCTGCTAAATGCTGAATAGCTCCAGATATACCAATGGCAATATATAAATTTGAAGCTACTGGCTTTCCTGTTTGTCCAACGTGTTCGGCATGAGGTCGCCATCCTAAATCGCTAACCGGTTTCGAACAAGCGGTTGCTGCCCCTAAAACTTCTGCTAATTCTTCAATCATACCCCAGTTTTCTGGACCTTTCATACCTCTTCCTGCAGAAACTACTATTTCTGCATCTGCTATGGTTACTTTATCAGATGCTTTATCTATAGACTCTATATTTACTTCCGTATTTGGTAACACAGGAGAGAAATCTTCAGTTGAAGCGTTTCCATTAGCCTCTACCAGTCCGAAAGAATTATTTGATACGCCTACAATTTTTATAGGGGTATTAATCGTTGTTAAGTTAAATGCTTTATTGGTAAATGCGGTACGTTTTACTGTAAATGGTGAAGTTGTAGAAGGCACTTCCACAACGTTAGAGGCATAACCTGCATCTAAATTTACAGCAAGGATAGGTGCAAGATATTTACTATCAGCACTAGAGCTTACAATTACGGCTTTTGCATCTACTTGTTTTGCCGCTTGTACTATTACTGCAGCATAAGATTTTGCATTAAAGGCTTCTAATGACGAATCTGATACGTTTAATATCTTGTCTACTCCATACTTCCCAAGCTCGGCAGTGTCATTTGCATTTACTGAAATAGCGGTTACTGTTGTTCCTAATTGGTTTGCAACTGCCTTTGCATATGATGCAACTTCTAAAGCCGTTTTTTTAAATTTACCTTTTTCTGATTCTGTATATACTAAAACTGACATATTTTTTTGTTTTGTCATTCCTATTTAAAAGTAGGAATCTTTTAATTTTACTAGTTATTTTATGTTCCAATGCTTTCGCAGAGACAAAGGGTTAAATTACTTTAGCTTCGTTATGAAGTAAACTCACTAACTCATCTAAATTATCAGCATCAACCAGTTTTACATTGCCTTTAGGCTCAGGTTTTTCGAATTTCACAGAAGTGGTTTCATTAATTGTAGTTGTAGGTTCTAATACTGTTAAAGGTTTTTTTCTTGCCATCATTATTCCTCTCATATTAGGAATACGTAAATCACTTTCATTAACCAATCCTTTTTGCCCGCCAACAACTAAAGGGAGTGAGGTTGTAACCGTTTCTTTACCGCCATCAATTTCTCTAGATGCAGTTGCTTTGGTTCCCTCAATTTCTAATTTAATACAATTTGTTACAAAATTAGCATCAAGTAATGTGGCTAGCATTCCTGGAACCATCGCTCCATTATAATCTATAGATTCTCGACCAGCAATAACCAAATCATAACTTCCATCTTTCGCGACTTTAGCTAATTCTTTAGCAACTTGATAACCGTCTTTGGCTTCTGTATTTATTCTAATTGCAGCATCGGCTCCTATAGCTAACGCTTTTCTTAAAGTTGGTTCTGTGTCAGTTCCTCCAACATTAATAACATCAACACTAGCCCCTTGTTTTTCTTTAAACCACATGGCTCTAGTTAATCCAAACTCATCATTTGGGTTTATCACAAATTGAACACCATTTGTATCAAATTTTGAATCATTATCTGTGAAGTTTATCTTCGATGTGGTATCGGGAACATGGCTAATACACACTAAAATTTTCATATTATCTTATTTAGATTATAGGTTTGTTTTTATTAAAAGTTTATGTCAAAGCGATAGACATAAACCGCAAGTTATTTTTATATTATAAGACATAAAAACAACCGTTTTTTATTATATGGCAAAGTTACTTAATTTTATTTTAAATTTTATTATGCATGCATAATAAAATTTAAATAATTCTTTGGGTTTATTTTTTTGATTTATACTTACTTTTGTGGTTCATTAATTAAAAAGAGATGAAGACAATTCAATTTAGAGAAGCTATTTGCGAAGCTATGAGTGAAGAAATGCGAAGAGATGAAAGCATTTACTTAATGGGGGAAGAGGTCGCAGAATATAATGGCGCATATAAGGCGTCTAAAGGAATGTTAGATGAATTTGGAGAAAAGCGAGTTATAGATACTCCAATTGCAGAGTTAGGTTTTGCTGGAATTGCTATTGGATCTACCATGACTGGCAATAGGCCAATAGTAGAGTATATGACTTTTAACTTTTCTTTGGTAGGAATAGATCAAATTATAAACAATGCAGCAAAAATCAGACAAATGTCTGGTGGTCAGTTTAAATGCCCTATAGTATTTAGAGGGCCAACAGCATCTGCAGGGCAGTTAGCGGCAACACATTCTCAAGCTTTCGAGAATTGGTTTGCTAATACTCCTGGACTTAAAGTGGTAGTGCCATCTAATCCATATGACGCAAAAGGGTTGTTAAAAAGTGCAATAAGGGATGATGATCCTGTTATTTTTATGGAAAGTGAACAGATGTATGGCGATAAAGGGGAGGTTCCGGAAGGCGAGTATACAATTCCTTTAGGTGTAGCAGAAATAAAGAGAGAAGGAAAAGATGTTACCATTGTTTCTTTTGGTAAAATTATAAAAGAAGCCTATAAAGCTGCAGATGTCCTTAGTGAAGAAGGCATATCTTGTGAAATTATAGATTTAAGAACTGTACGTCCTTTAGATAAAGCAACTGTTTTAGAATCGGTTAAAAAAACAAATAGATTAGTCGTTCTAGAAGAAGCGTGGCCTTTTGGGAATGTATCAACCGAATTAACATACATTGTGCAATCTGAAGCATTTGATTATTTAGATGCACCTATAGTAAAAATAAACACGGCAGATACGCCTGCGCCGTATTCGCCAGTATTGCTAGCCGAGTGGTTGCCAAACCATACCGATGTTATTAAAGCAGTAAAAAAAGTAATGTACCAATAAAATCTTATAAAATTCGTTATATAAACTTCATTGACTATATTGTTAATGAAGTTTTTTTGTAATATGGATAAAAAATTACTCTTTATATTTTTCCTTTTTTGGAGTTTATCAGTTTTAGCGCAAACGAAAGTTAGTGGTAAAGTATATGATGAAAGTAATTACCCTGTGCCTTATGCTAATGTTGTTTTTAAAGGGACTTCTATAGGAACAATTAGTGATGAAAATGGGACGTTTTATTTAGAAGATGACGACAATCATACTACAATTGTAGCGTCCTTTATTAGCTATGAAACCAAAGAAATTCAGCTTGATAAAAAAAGCACCTATAATTTAAAAATTATTTTAAAAGAAGAAGTTGCTGCTTTAGATGAGGTTGTTATTGTTTCTGGAAAACAATCGAAAAAGAATAATCCAGCAGTAGATATTTTACGGAAAATATGGAAAAATAAACGTACTAATGGTCTCAAAAAGTATAAACAGTATCAATACGATAGATATGAAAAAGTAGAATTTGATCTTAATACTATAGATAGCAATACTGTAAAAAGTAGATTGTTTAAAGGTATGGAGTTTGTTTTTGAACAAGTAGATACATCTAGTGTAACAGGTAAAACTTATTTGCCAATGTTTATTAATGAGTCTTCAAGTGAAATATATGGCGATAATGAAACTAATGAAAAACGAGAAATTTTAAAAGGAAATAAAAATTCAGGATTTAGTAACAATCAAGTTATAATCGACTTTATAGACGATCTATATAGCGATTATGATATCTATGATAATTACTTGAAATTCTTTGATAAAAGCTTTACTAGTCCCATTTCTAGAACAGGAATAAATGCCTATAACTATGTCCTTTCTGATAGTACGTTTATTGATAATAAATGGTGTTACAATATTATATATTATCCGCGTCGTAAAAATGAATTGACTTTTAAAGGCGATTTTTGGGTTGCTGATACAACATTTGCTATTAAAAATATTAATATGCAAGCCTCAAAAAGTGCGAATATAAATTGGGTAAAAGAAATATATATCGAGCAAGAGTTTGAAGTGCTTAATGATTCTGTATTCTTAATTAAGCGCGATTATTTTATGTCTGATTTTGCCCTTAATAAGAAAGAAAAATCTAAAGGAATATATGGTAAAAGAACGACGTTGTACGATAATTACGTTTTTGATGTAAAGAAAGATCCTAAATTTTATAAGGAAAAAGTATATAGTTTTGATGAAGATTTATATAACCAAAGTGATGCTTTTTGGGAAGAAAATAGAATGGAATCTTTAAATAAAGATGAAAAAGGAGTGTATACGATGTTAGACTCTTTAAAACAAAATAAAAAATTTAAAAGTTTGTACAATCTTGGAAGTATTCTTGCTTCTGGTTATGTTGAGTTTGATGCACTTAATTTAGATTACGGCCCAATTTTTTCCACCTTTGGTTTTAATGCTGTAGAAGGTTTACGATTGAGAGGGGGAGGAAGAACATATTTTGGGCAAAATGATTTATGGCGTTTAGAAGGTTTTCTAGCTTATGGTTTAAAAGACAATAAATTTAAGTACGGCATTTCTGGAAAGTGGTTGGTCGATAAAAAAAGCCGATTCATTATTTCTGGAGGAAATAGGAGGGATGTTGAACAAATTGGAGCAAGCTTAACCACATCAACAGATGTGTTAGGACGTAGCTTGGCTTCTTCTGCTATAGTTGGTACTGGTACTAATGATAAATTAACCAATGTTAATATTACGACATTAGCTATACAAGCCGAACCTGTAAGGAATATCATTACACGATTAAGTGGCGCCTATAGAACATTAGAGTCTGCCTCGCCAACGTTTAGTTTAAATTATTATACAGACAATAACCAGACCACTACAAAATCTGATGTTAAACAATTTGAAACTTCATTTTCATTGTCTTATTTTCCAAAACGAGAAATGACTGGTTATGGGGTAGAGCGTCGTACAAAAAATGATGACTTTGCGCGTTTGTTTGCTCAGGTAACTAGAGGAGATAAAAGTGTTTTAAATGGTGATTTTGATTATACAAAATTGCAATTTTCATACATACAACCATGGTCTATTGGGGCTTTTGGTCGATTGTATTCTACAATAGAAATTGGGAAAACATATGGCCAAGTACCGTTAGGGTTGTTAAGTGTTGTTCCTGGAAACCAAAGTTATTTTACGATTTACAATTCATTTTCTCAGTTAGATTTTTACGAATTTGTTACCGATGAATATGCTACGTTACATTTACAGCATAATTTTAATGGCCGGATATTTTCAAGAATCCCTTTTATAAAAAAGTATAATTTGAGAGCTATAGTTGCTTTAAGAGGGGTTATAGGTAATGTTTCTCAAGAAAACAGAACATTAAATGCTTCTGGATTGGTGTATAATGTGCCAAATAAAGAAGCTTATTATGAGTATAGTTTTGGGATTGGTAATATTTTTAAAGTTTTTAGAATCGATTTTAATTTTAGGGGTAATTATTTAATGAATCCTAATGCTAGAAGATTTGGTGTTACTGGAGCTTTTGGTTTTAGTTTTTAAGGAGTAGATTTATGATTTATAAGTTTAGAGTTTATGAGCAGAATCTTATTATATAAGTGATGTTATATTAAACTCAGACCTATTCTTTTCAATAAGATCTGAGTATTAATTTTTTATTTTTACAGTTTTACTGAAGCAAACTTTTTAATCTCTTTTAGGTTTAATTCCTCGAGCTTGCCTCGTATGAAGAGGAAAGTTTGAAAACCTAAGGTTTTCATCAGAGAAATTAGAATTCGAATAAATGCCTCGTGGGCTTGCCCCGAGGATTATTTACTTTTGTCTACAGTCTACAGTCTACAGTCTACAGTTAGCAGCAACCTGAACTTGGAGTGC
>JAHDGB010000093.1 GCA_020627885.1 Flavobacteriaceae bacterium
TCACTTTCATATGTTGCTAGGTTTTAGACCCTTATTATATTACACTTGCTTTATACAAGATAATATAGGGTGAGATTTCAAGAGCGCAAAGATACAAAATAAAATAAAAAATATTCTTTTTTATTACAATTTGATTTCGTTTATAGAAAAAATATACGCCTATAATATTTATTATTATTAAAAAAAATGTTATTAAAATGATACCTAATTGAGTTAAATTGATACTATATACCAAAAAAATATTTATTGGTAATAATAGTAATCCTATAAAATTGCGGTAACTTATTTTTTGAAATATATAATCATTAACAATACCTTCTATATCTAAAACGCTGCTTAACAAACGTTCTAAAAGCACTTTTACAAGAAAAAATACGCCTATAATTATAGCAAACTTAAAAATATTGAACTGGCTAATACTCTCATCCATAGAAACTGCTTCCCTAGACAAATAGAAAAAAATACCTAAGCCAATAATTAAATTACTAAAAAGTAATGCTTCAAAAGTATCTAAGAATTTTTGCTCTCGAGAAAACACTTTTACATATCTAAAATTTATTAATAGTATAGTAAACTCCTTAAACCGCTTAGAATGGCTAATTTTTGCAATTGTTAATAACACTAGGCAAATAACAAATAGTATTGTGAAAATTTCTGTAGAAGTTACAACTCTTAACATGCTATAAAATTATTATAAATATTTTTAGATTTCGTATAATAATTAAGGAATATTTAAAAAAAAGTAATATTCAAATATGTACATTTGCTAAACTTTAACGTTATGCCAAATATGCCCCTTTATATTATATTTTTTTAATCGCTATAAAAAAAAGAGACCTTTAAAACCAATGAAAGACGCTATAGTCATCATTCCAACTTATAACGAAATTGAAAATATTGAATCTATTATTCATGCAGTCTTTTCATTATCTAAAGTCTTTGATATTTTAGTTGTCGATGATAATTCTCCAGATTTAACAGGTAAAGCTGTTAATAAACTTCAACAAAAATATTCTAATCGTTTGTTTTTAGAATCTAGAATGGAGAAATCTGGCTTAGGCACTGCATACATTCATGGTTTTAAATGGGCTTTAAAAAACAATTATAACTACATTTTTGAGATGGATGCCGATTTTTCTCACAATCCTAAAGACTTAATTAGACTATATAATACTTGCCATATAGAGCATGCTGACATTGCCATTGGTTCGCGTTATATTAAAGGGGTAAATGTCGTAAATTGGCCACTTAGTCGAGTTATCTTATCTTATGGCGCTTCCATATATGTAAGGCTAATTACTGGTATGAAAATTAAAGACACCACCGCTGGTTTTGTTTGCTATAAAAAACAGGTTTTAGAAACATTAAATTTAGACGATATTAAATTTATAGGGTATGCTTTTCAAATAGAAATGAAATTTAAAGCTTACCTAAAGCAATTTACCATTACAGAGATCCCTGTAATATTTACAGACCGCACTAAAGGCGAATCAAAACTAAGCTCAGGAATTATATCGGAAGCTATATTTGGAGTTTTAAAAATGCGATTTAGCAGTATATTTCAAAAATAAATAAAGAGATTATGGAGCAGAAAAAAACACTTATTAAAAACGCAAAAATTGTAAATGAAGGCACCATTTTTAATGGAGATATTTTAATTGAAGGTGAATACATCTCTAAAATAGCAGAGTCTATTACCTCTAAATCTGCCGACATCACTATTATTGATGCCGAAGGCAATTATGTTTTCCCTGGTGTTATTGATGATCAGGTTCATTTTAGAGAACCTGGCCTTACTCATAAAGGAACTATAGAAAGTGAATCTAGAGCGGCAATTGCTGGCGGTATTACCTCTTTTATAGAAATGCCAAACACAAAACCGCAGGCAACAACTATTGAAGAATTAGACAAAAAATTTAACACGGCTTCTAAAACTGCTTATGCCAACTATTCATTTATGTTTGGGGGCACAAACGATAACTTAAACGAAATTTTAAAAGTAGACCCCAAAAAGGTTGCTGCATTAAAACTGTTTTTAGGATCCTCTACAGGAAATATGTTAGTTGATGATCCTGAAGTTATTGAAAACATATTTTCTAATACCGATTTATTAATTGCTGTACACTGCGAAGACGAAGCCACTATAAAAGCTAATACTAAAAAATATATCGCTCAATTTGGAGAGGATATCCCAGTAAAATACCACCCTATTATTAGAAGTGAAGAGGCGTGCTATTTGTCATCGTCGAAAGCCATAGAACTGGCAAAGAAAACTGGAGCAAGACTTCATGTCTTTCATTTATCTACAGGAAAAGAAACCAATCTCTTTACTAATAAAATACCACTAACCGAAAAGAAAATTACTGCCGAGGTTTGTATCCATCACCTATGGTTTTGCGATGAGGATTATGAAGATAAAGGCACTTTTATAAAATGGAATCCTGCAGTAAAAAAAGCATCAGATCGCGATTTGTTATTAGAAGCACTTCTCGATGACCGTATTGATGTAATTGCTACCGACCATGCACCACATACTCTTGAAGAGAAAAAAAACGTATACACTAAAGCTCCTTCTGGAGGCCCTTTAGTACAACATGCATTACCTGCAATTTTAGAGATGCATCATAAAGGTAAAATTTCGATAGAAAAAATAGTAGAAAAAATGTGTCATAACCCTGCTATATTATTTCAAATTGAAAAACGAGGTTATATAAAAGAAGGCTACTTTGCCGATTTAGTTATAGTAAACCTTAACCAACCTTGGACTGTAAAAAAAGAAAACATTTTATACAAATGCGGATGGTCTCCTTTTGAAGGGACAACGTTTAAATCAAGAATATCGCACACCATTATTAATGGTAATATTGCATTTCATAATTTTAAAGTTAATGAGACTAAATATGCTAAACAATTAACCTTTAACAGATGAAGCTTAAATTAACCATTATACTCCTTCTCGTTTTAACTTCTTGTTATAAAATTGACCGTCCGGAAAAACCCAACCCACTGGTTTCTAAAGACAAAATGGTTGCCGTTTTAATAGATATTGCCCTTATGAATTCTGCAAAAAGTGTAAATAGAAAAGTCATTGAAAAAAATGGTATTGTTCCCGAAAAACACATTTATACATTACATGGTATAGATAGTCTTACATTTGCTAAAAGTAACGAGTATTACGCCTTTGAGATAAAAGAATATCAAGAGATTTATAATAAGGTAAAAGACAGCTTAGACCAGCTTAAGGAAAAATACAAGGCTATTGAGGTTAAACAAAAAAAAGAAGACGCAAAAAAAGACTCAATAAAAAACGCTCAAACTGAAAAGCCAAATTTAAAACCAAAACAAACTCAGAAAACAAAAAAATTAAATAAAAACTTTAAAAAGGTTTAGCAAAAAAAAGATAAATTAATCGTTATTCTAACGGGCCATTGTCCTTAATAAAACATTGGGCGGTCTTAAAAATTACGGTTTCTATGGGGGTAAATTTAAATGCAATTGCTGTTTTTATTTTAGTATTATCGTAAACAGAATTTTCACTCAATGTTTTTGCCATTGTTTTACTTAAAACACGGCGGCTTCCTGTTATTTTATGTTTTAACCAATCGGCTCTCCAAACCAAGCTTAGTAATTTAGCCGTAACGCCTTTTTTTGGCGCTTTTACTTTCAACGCTTTAGAAATAGTATCTATTACTAATTTATAACTCCAATTTTCGGAAACCAAAATAAAACGCTCATTTACAATATCGCTTTTCATAAGCGTAATCATACAACTTACTACATCGTTTACAGCAACATAACCCACACTCCCCATAGGATAATAACTTAAACCTTTATATATTTTTTTAAAAAGACTACCACTGCCGTAACGCCATATGCCTGGCCCTAATATTACTCCAGGATTAACCATAACAACATTAAGCCCTTCTTGAGCTCCTCTCCACACCTCTAACTCGGCACCATATTTGGTTATACCATATACACTGTGCTCTTCTTCAGGATTCCATACGACGGTTTCTGTTATTTTTTCGCCTTTTTTCGGAGTCCCTATTGCCGCAATACTACTTATATAACATACTTTTTTAATACTATTGTCTATAGATAAATTTATAACATTAGCCGTCCCTTCAATATTAATCGTTCTTAGGTTATTAAATTTATTAGGTTCGAAAGATACTAGTGCAGCACAATGATAAACATGTGTTACTCCAACAAAAGCCTCTTCTAACAATGGTATATCATTAAGATCGGCTTTAACCCAGTGTATTTTTGAAAACACTTTCTCTACATCGTCTGTATAATATGAGAATATTCGTTTTACAACTTTAAACGTTTTCTCTTCCCTGTAAATGGCTCGAACAATCTTTTCACTTTGCAATAACTGAAATAATAAATGCGCACCTACAAATCCTGTTCCTCCCGTAATTAAAATCATGATACTAATGTAAAATTATCTAATATTGCATCCTAATTATGCATTGATTTTTATCTTTGCTATTATAATGTTTTCTGAATTAAAATAAATGCAATAATGGCTAATAAATTTGTAGAAGAGTTACAATGGAGAGGAATGGTACACGATATCATGCCAGGTACTGAAGAACAACTAAATAAAGAAGTTACTACTGCTTATGTTGGCTTTGATCCAACATCCGATTCGTTACATATTGGCAGTTTAGTTCCTATAATACTATTAGTTCATTTAGAAAAGGCAGGACATAAACCTATTGCTCTTGTAGGAGGTGCTACTGGTATGATAGGTGACCCATCTGGAAAAAGTGATGAACGTAATTTATTAAATGAGGAGACTTTAGCTCATAATGTTGCCGGAATTAAAAAAGTGCTATCTCGATTTTTAGATTTTAATTCTACAGAAAAGAACGCTCCTATTTTAGTAAACAATTACGATTGGATGAAAGACTTTTCTTTTATTGATTTTGCTAGAGATGTAGGAAAACGTATTACTGTAAACTATATGATGGCTAAAGATTCTGTAAAAAAACGTCTATCTGGAGACGATGGCAATGTAGGCATGTCGTTTACAGAGTTTACATATCAATTAATTCAGGGTTACGATTTTTACCATTTACATAAAACGATGTCGTGTAAACTACAAATGGGGGGAAGCGATCAATGGGGTAACATTACCACAGGAACGGAGCTCGTAAGACGGATGAATGTTGGTAATGACACAGAAAAAGCTTATGCCATGACCTGCCCTTTAATTACAAAATCCGATGGTTCTAAATTTGGAAAAAGTGAAGGCGGTAATATTTGGTTAGACCAAGATAAAACCTCGGTCTATAAGTTTTATCAGTTTTGGTTAAACACTAGCGACGAAGATGCTAAAAAATATATTAAAATTTTCACTTTTCTAGATAAAAACACTATAGATTCCTTAATCGAAACACACGAAGAAACACCTCATCTTCGTCTTTTGCAAAAGCGCTTAGCCAAAGAAGTTACCATTTTTGTTCATTCTAAAAATGATTACGAAAACGCAGTAAAAGCTTCGACCATATTATTTAGCAAAGATTTTAAAACAGACATAAAAGCATTAGATGAAAGTTTATTTTTAGATGTTTTTGAAGGTGTTCCTCAGGCCGAAATTAACAAAAATGATTTAACCGAAGGTCTAGATATGATCGCTGCATTAGCAGCAAAGACAAATTTTTTAGCATCGAATGGAGAAGCCAGACGTGCCTTAAAAGAAAATGCTGTTTCGGTTAATAAAATAAAAGTAAATGAAACGTACACCATTTCATCAAAAGACCTTATAAAAGACAAATATATTGTTTTAAATAAAGGAAAAAAGAATACTTACATTCTTAAACTTGTATAGGAGAAAGGTGATGTGTTACGAACTGTAAGCTAAACTATCAAACCTTTGAAAAATAATCTTCAAAATTTAAAGTAAATTTCTACGAGACAAGCCTCTGGGTACTAAACCCTCATAAAATAAAAACGGAAAAATCGGCAAGCAAACTTTAAATAAAGTAATTTAGATTCTAAGCAATTAATATACTCTGAAAATAAATAGATTAAAAATGAAAATAACACTAATTAGTATTCCTGTTCGAAACCAAGAAAAAGCTTTAAAATTTTATACAGAAAAATTAGGTTTTATCATAAAAAAAGATGTGCCATTAGGAGGCGGAAATAGATGGTTAACCCTTGTTTCTAAAGAAGCACAAAGTGGACCAGAACTATTATTAGAACCAGCACCAAATCATTTTGAGCCATCCAAAATTTTTCAAGATGCATTAATGGAAGCAGGAATTCCTTATACACAATTTGATGTTGACAATGTTGATGTTGAATATGAAAGGTTAACAAAAATTGGAGTTAAATTTAGTGTAAAACCAACTAAAATGGATACTGTGAAATTTGCCATTTTTAATGACACCTGTGGAAATAATATCCAACTTGTAGAGGAATTATAAAAAATATAAGAAAAATCCTTTATGAAGTTCTGAATAAACAAAAAAACAGTATACATAAAAAGCCTTAAAATATAAGATCGTCAATTCGTTTACATTTTAAGTCTTAGCTTTAAATTTGCGTCCAACGTATAAAATCATAAGAAATTTCCCTCTTTGTAGTAAAGTAAAAAAAGAAGCCTGCATGTAATTAAACGAAACAGGCTTCAAGTAAATAGTCAACCAACTAAAAACTAACTTTTTAATATTTTATTTATAATAGATTTTATGTTAAAAAAACACTTAAACCTATAAAGCAGGCAAATATACGATATTTTTTATTTAAGGTAAGTTAATTCAGCTTTAATATCCTTCTCTCAATTATTGGAGTTTCTTTCTTTTTTAATACAAATATATACCCTTCTTTTAAATGGGTTTTACAGCTATACTAAATAAACATTAAATTACAACCTCTAAGATCGCTAACGTCAAAACGCCCTACAATTTCATAGCTATTGTCACTTAATTTTCTTCCTAAATCTTGAGTTGCAATAAAAGCACAAGAATTAATATTAGCCAAATCTATAATGTTAATACCCCCAGTTTGTTTATTTTTTTTAATCGTTAAAGCATCTTCTGGATCTCTTATTAATATTTTCATCCAATTTGGGCAATGAAATACACCTTCCCCTTTAGAATAACTCTGGCTTAATAGCTCGGTCATCCCATACTCGCTATGTATAGTATTTACTCCAAATCCTTGCTTTAAAATGGCGTGCAATTCTTTACGAATAAGCTCCTTTCTCCTCCCTTTCATCCCTCCTGTTTCCATAACAATAGTATGGTTTAAATTAAGCTTGTATTGCTCAACAAAATCCAATAAGGCAAAAGAAACACCTATTAAAAGTGTTTTTCTTCCATCTGCCTCTAACTTTAATATAATATCCTTTAATTCCGAATAATTATCTAAATAAAACCCACTTTCCGGCTGGTTAGATTCCTTTATTAGCTTATTTACCATGTATATAAGCGAAGACCCTTCTCGCTCTAAATAACTTGGTAACAGTGCTAAAACAACGTAATTTTCATTATTTCCATAAAATTGCTCAAAAGTTTTAGTAAAACTTGTTTCATATAAATTAAGGTCTGTAACATAGTGTTTACTCGTTTTTACTCCTGTTGTACCGCTACTAGTAAACGTTTTAAGAACACTTTCTTTACTACTAGTTACTTCATGTGTTTTAAAAAACTGAATAGGCAGAAAAGGAATATCTTCTATTTCATTTACATCGCTTGGACTTATACAAAGCAAATCACAAAAAGAGCGATATACACTATTATTCTTAAACTGATGTCTAAAAACTAATAAAGCAAATGCTTTAAAATCTGTTTCTGTTTTTATATTAAAAATAGCTTCAGTATCTAACATTAAATAATTAAGAGTTTGAGCAAATATACAATACGGAAAACAACTCTCTTAAAATTAATTTATGAAAACATCTCTTCTTTACTCAAAAGATTACTATAATCCTTTTGCATTAAAAACAATTACGAAACAGTGTGTTATAGAATTGTTATCATTTTATGACATCTTTATTCTTAAGGGATTAATACTATCTTTGCTGCAAAAAACATTTCAAACTCGATGGACAAAAATGATCTTAAAATTTTACTTGTTGATGATGAACCTGATATTCTAGAAATTGTAGGTTATAATCTATCTAATGAAGGCTATCAAGTTCTAACAGCAGAAAATGGCATGGAAGCTGTAAAGAAAGCAAAAAAACAAAAACCTCATCTTATTATCTTAGATGTAATGATGCCAGAAATGGATGGCATTGAAGCTTGTGAACAAATTCGTAAAATACCAGAATTAAACAATACTATAATTACCTTTTTAACTGCTAGAGGCGAAGACTATTCTCAGGTTGCAGGTTTTGATGCTGGTGCAGACGATTATATTACAAAGCCTATTAAGCCTAAAGTTTTAATTAGCAAAGTAAAAGCTTTACTTCGTCGTTTTAAAAAAGACTCCTCCTCCTCTCAACTTATAGAAATTGGAAACCTTATTATTAATAGGGACGAGTATAAAATTGTTCTTAATAATAAAGAGATTATACTCCCAAGGAAAGAATTTGAATTATTATCATTACTTGCCTCTAAACCAGGAAAAGTTTTTAAACGCGAAGACATTTTAGATAAAGTATGGGGTAATGAAGTTATAGTTGGTGGCCGTACTATAGATGTACATATTAGAAAGCTTCGTGAAAAAATTGGAGAGAATTGTTTCAAAACCGTAAAAGGAGTCGGTTATAAATTTGTAGATTAACTCATAATTTTTAGATTAAAACCTCTTGAAGCTTACCAGAACATATCGTTTTGCTATAAAAACATCGTTTTATATTACTTTGTTTTTAAC
>JAHDGB010000094.1 GCA_020627885.1 Flavobacteriaceae bacterium
TTATAGGAAGAGTGACCTCGAGTTTTGCCTCGATGAAATTTAGTAATTTAGTTTATTCAAAATTATGATTACCTTAATCCATATCGGTGCACCTCACCTCTTTTATTAATGATAACTACACTTAAAGGAACATTTGGATCGCGGTTTTTAATAATTTCTTGAACATCTTCAACAGAGTTTACATCAATGTTATTTATTGTAGTAATAATATCCCCTTCATTAACGCCATCTCGTCTTAAATAATCATCATATTGACTATCCAACCTTGTTATTTTTACTCCTTTTTTTACTTTATAGGGTTTTAAATCTTTCAATTTTGTGTCTTTAATAATACCAATATTCGGAAGAGTTAGTGTGTTGTTTTTTAGCAAAGTAACATTTACATTTTTTTGAACACCATTGCGCAATAAATTAACATTTACAATATCGTTAGGGCGTTTCGTGTCTAAATAACCTCTTAAATCAGAGAATTTTTTAATATAAATATTATCTATTTTTTTAATAATGTCTCCACTTTTTATTCCAGCAACAAAGGCTCCAGTATCTTCTTCTACATCATCAACATAAAACCCTTCAGTTTCGGATACCCCAAGTTTTTCTGCGTATCCGCTATTAAGAGAACCACCTCTTACACCTAATATTCCATTTTGTACATTACCAAACTCCATAATATCTTCTATTACTTTTCTAGCTATATTGCTAGGAACTGCAAAAGAATAGCCAATATAAGAGCCAGTTTGCGATGTAATTGCAGTATTAATTCCTATTAACTCACCATTTTTATTAACTAGAGCACCTCCAGAATTCCCAGGGTTAACAGCCGCGTCAGTTTGGAGGAATGATTGGTTACTTTGCCCAGATAAATCCCTAGATTTAGCACTAATAATACCAGCAGTAACTGTTGAAGTTAAATTAAACGGATTTCCAACTGCAAGCACCCATTCACCAATTTTTGCTGCATCACTATCACCAAAAGTAGCATATGGTAAGTCAACACCAGGTTCAATTTTTAGTAAAGCAATATCTGTTTTACTATCTGTTCCTACTATAGTTGCTTTATAAGTTTTATTGTCATTAAGAGTAACACTTAATTTATCAGAACCATCGATAACATGGTTATTGGTAATAATATAACCATCTGGAGAAATAATAACACCACTACCAGATCCAGTTTGCCTGCGTTGTGGCATCCGTCCCATAAATAAATCTTGTAATGATGGTTGACCTGTGCTAGTCGTTACATTTTTAACATGTACTACTGAATTAACAGTTTTTTCTGCAGCCGATGTAAAATCTATATTTTCTGCGATAAAATTGCTATGAGTTGTTTTGTAATTTGTAGGAATAAATGAAGTAGCAGGTTTCGATTCTGTTACTACATGTTTTTGTTCTTTTTCAATAAATGCTTTATAAGCTCCTAGAGTTATAGTTCCTCCTAATATTGAAACCATAACTAGCGATAAAATCTTTTTCATATATATTAGTTTAGAATTAATAAACGTTTAAATTTAATTTTTTATTGAGTATCAGTTACAACTTTAACTCGTATTTAACATAGCTTTTAAATATTCAAAATACACTATATTTGTTGTTCTAATTTTTATAATGGCATTTACTTTTTATAAATACCACGGTACGGGAAACGACTTTATTGTTATTGATAATAGAGAAAATTTGTACAACAAAAAAGATACCAAACTAACAGCTCATTTGTGTAATAGGCGTTTTGGCATTGGTGCAGATGGACTAATTTTACTCGAAAACGATCAAAGAAACGATTTTAAAATGGTTTATTTTAATGCAGATGGTAACGAAAGTAGCATGTGTGGTAATGGAGGTCGTTGTATAGTAGCCTTTGCTAAATTCCTTAATATTATTAATAGAACTACAGTTTTTAATGCTATTGATGGTGCCCATAATGCAATAATAGAAAACGGTATTGTTGAATTGCAAATGCAAGATGTAAAAAAAATAGAAGATCATAGCACACATTTATTTTTAAATACAGGATCACCGCATCATATCCAGATTGAGCAAAATGTTGATGACATAGATGTAAAAAGTTTGGGCGCAAAAATTCGTTTTGGTTCACCATATAATGAAGTTGGAAGCAATGTGAATTTTGTTAGTAAAATTAACACTAACATTTTTAAGATAAGAACATACGAACGTGGGGTAGAAGACGAAACATTATCATGCGGAACAGGGGTTACTGCTGCTGCACTAGCAATGCATTATAGAGAGGAAGCTCTTGGGGAAAATATAAGTTTAAAAACGTTAGGAGGGGAATTAAAAGTACGCTTTAAAAAAGTTAAAAATACTTATGCAGATATATGGTTAATAGGTCCAAGTATTCAAGTTTTTAAAGGAGAAGTATTATGATAACATTAAAAGGGAATCATATTTATTTGCGTGCATTAGAACCAGAAGACTTAGAGTTTATTTATGAAATTGAAAATGATGAAACCATTTGGGAAGTAAGTAATACCATAACACCATATTCTAGGTTTTTAATTCAGCAATATTTAGAACAGGCTCACAAAGACATATACGAAGTTAAGCAGCTGCGTTTGGTAATATGCGATTATGAAAATGGAACCCTAGGAATGATAGACCTTTTCGATTTTGATGCAAAAAATAAAAGAGCAGGTATAGGTGTTTTAATAAAAAATAATAAAGATAGACAGCAAGGTTATGGAAATGAAGCTCTTAAATTATTAATAAATTATTGTTTTAAACATTTAGATTTGCATCAGCTATATTGTAATATATCTGAAGAGAATAAAGCAAGTTTAAAATTGTTTTCTAATCAAGGGTTTCAACAAGTAGGGTTGAAAAGAGATTGGAATAAAGTAAACGAAAATTATAAAAATGAATATTTATTTCAACTTATAAATAACTAATGTATATAAAAAAAATACTCTTAGCGATCGTTTTTATAGGCTTAGCTATAGCGGCTTATTTTTCATATTTTGTCTATAATGCGATGTTTCAGCCAAATACAGCTTTTCAAGATAGTATTGTTTACATTACTGTACCTAGTCATTCTAAATATAAAGATGTAAGAAAGCAATTAAAATCTTTATTAATAGATATAGAATCTTTTGATGCATTAGCAGAAAGGAAAAAATATAATAAAAATATTAAGGCAGGTCGGTTTGCAATTAAGAAAGGAATGAGTAATAATGATATTATTAATTCTATTCGTAGTAAAAACATACCTGTAAAAGTTTCTTTTAATAACCAAGAAACGATTCAAGATTTAGCTGGTAGGGTAGCAGAACAAATAGAAACAGATAGTGTTTCACTTATAAATGCGATGCTAGACAAAGCGTTTTTGGAAAAAAATAATTTTAACCCAGAAACTGCTCTAGCAATGTATTTGCCAAATAGTTATGAATTTTTTTGGAATACTTCTGCCATAACATTTAGAGATAAAATGGCTAAAGAATATTCTAAATTTTGGACTTCTACTAGAAAATCTAAGGCAAAAGCACTTAACTTAACAGAAAAAGAGGTATATATACTTGCATCAATTGTACAGAAAGAAACTGCAAAGGTAGATGAGCGCCCAAGAGTTGCAGGTGTTTATTTAAACAGATTAAATAAAACAATGGCTTTGCAAGCTGATCCTACAGTAATTTATGCGGTTAAGAAATTTGAAAATGATTTTAATAAGATTATTAAGCGTGTACTTTATAAACATTTAGAAGTAGATTCTCCATATAACACTTATAAATATTCAGGGTTACCACCAGGGCCAATAGCAATGCCTGATATTTCTGCTATTAACGCTGTTTTAAATGGAGAAAAACATAATTATTTCTATTTTGTAGCAGATGTTAAGAATTTTGGCTATCACAAATTTGCAAAAACCCTTGCTCAGCATAATAAGAATAGGCAAGATTATGTAAGGTGGATTAGTCGTCAATAAAAGGTAATTATGAGGTTAAAGCAATTATTAGTTATTTGTTTTATTAGTCTCATAGGTCATTTTTGTTTTTCACAATCTAAGATAAATACTTTTCTAAAGCCCAGCGATACGCTAAATATATTAAGGCGTAATTCTGTTGTAATATCAGAAAGTGTTATAGGAGGGGTAGCTCTTATTGGGTTAAACCAATTATGGTATAACGATTTTAAAAACTCTAAACTCCATAGTATTAACGATTTTGATGAGTGGTTACAGATGGATAAGTTGGGGCATATATATTCATCTTATCAAATAGGGAAATATGGTGCAGAGATTCTGAATTGGTGTGGTATTAGAAAAAAACATCAACTTATTTATGGAGCTACATTAGGTTTAAGTTTTTTAACAGTTGTAGAGGTTTTTGATGGGCATTCTAATGAGTGGGGATTTTCATGGAGTGATATGGGTGCAAATGTTATAGGTACAGGAGTATATGTTGGCCAAGAACTATTATGGAAATCACAACGACTTCAATTAAAATATTCATTTCATCAAACTCATTTTGCTTCGCAGCGGCCAAATACATTAGGAAGTCATTTTTTAGAGCAAGTCTTAAAAGATTATAATGGGCAAACGTATTGGTTAAGTGTAAATATAAATTCGTTTTTTCCAAGGACAAAATTACCCAAATGGTTAAATATTGCATTTGGATATGGGGCAGATGGGTTATTAACAGGGCATAAGGAAACTAACATTTTGGCATTTAAACATCAAAAAAGAAATCGGCAATTTTATTTCAGTTTGGATGTTGATTTAACAAAGATTACCACCAATTCTCATACTTTAAAGACGCTTCTCAGCGTTTTTAACACGATAAAAATCCCATTTCCAGCTATGGAGTTTACCGATAAAAATGGCGTAAAGCTCCTGCCTATATACTTTTAAACGTATTTAAACGATTAATTTTTAGTCTTTACTAAAACGTTGTAGCTTTGCACACTGAAATTTATGATGTGTTTTTTTTGAAAAAATATAGTGTGTTTAAATCAGTATATTATAAATGATAAGAATATGAGAAATTTTATTTTAGTGACACTTACGGCTTTTATTATAGCATTAGCATTTGTTAGTACAAGAGTGCCAATGTTATCAAATAAAATGAAGAACAAATACTCAACACAAGGAATGATGTTAGATTATAACCTCAAGGTTCCTACAATTAAAGAGCTGGCAGTATTAACGAATGAACAGGAATTTACACCACGGCTAGGAAAGTCGTTTATTGGCTTTAAAGAGGCATTGGGTTTTAAAGAATCGCAAAATAATTATTTTATAGTTAATAAATTTGGTTATTTAGGAAAATACCAATTTGGGAAAAGTACTTTAAAAATGATTGGTATAAATGATGCTAATATGTTTTTAAAAAAACCAGAATTACAAGAAAAAGCGTTTATAGCAAATACTAAACGTAATAAATGGATTTTGCGTCGAGAGATTAAACGATTTGTTGGGAGTTATATTAAAGGAGTGAAGATTACTGAATCAGGAATTTTAGCTGCAGCTCATTTAGGAGGTCCAGGAAACGTAAAAAAATATTTAAGAAGTTTTGGTAAAGATTGTTTTAAGGATGGGCTTGGTACCTCAGTAGCCGATTATATGAAGTATTTTTCAGGGTTTGATACATCAAGTATTGAAGCTAATATAAAAGCTAAGGTTTTAATGAAAGTATAGAATTATATGAATGATTATTGATTTTTATGAATTATAAAAAGGGTTGGTCTTTTATGAAGATTTATCCTTTTTTGTTTTTTCCAATCATTAATAGTCATTGTTTTGATATATTCAGTTGGCAAAGTTATGTCGCAAGCAATACAAAGTTCTGTGTTATTGTTTAGCATAAGGCATAAATCTTCAAACATTTTATTGTTTCTATATGGTGTTTCAATAAATAATTGCGATTGATTTTGTTCAAAAGAAAGGCGCTCTAGACGTTTTATATTTTGTTTGCGTTCTTGTTTGTCTATTGCTAAGTAACCGTTAAAAGCAAAGTTTTGTCCATTCATTCCAGAACTCATCATTGCTAATAATATTGAGGAAGGCCCCACTAAAGGTATTACTTTTATATTTTCTTGATGTGCTATTTTAACTACGTTAGCACCGGGGTCTGCCACACCAGGGCATCCAGCTTCAGATATTAGCCCGATATTTTTGCCCAGTTTGCATGGGTAAAGATAAGATGGTAACTCATTTACATCTGTGTGTTTATTTAAAGGGAATAATTTTAAATTGGCCTGAACTTTATCTTGAGCAATATTTTTAATAAAACGCCTTGCTGTTTTTTCATTTTCAACAATGTAGATGTCAATTTGTTTAATTCTTTCAATAATAGCATTAGATAAAACATCCATAGGATTAGATTCTCCTAAAGTGGTAGGTATTAGGTAAAGTTTACCAAATGTATTTGTCATTAAATTAGTTTTTATTTTTTTATTGATAATAAAGAGTGATTTTAAGGAAAAGAAAGAGTTTATTTATAGGAGAAACTATGATTGCTTTTTTATGAGTTTAATTTTCTAGCAATAGTATTACAGGCGTCATCTAACAATTTGTAAACCGTTTGAAAGCCTTCATCACCACCATAATATGGGTCAGGAACTTCAAGATTCTCTTTTGTAGTTAATTCATTCAATATAAGTGAAACTTTATTCGAATCGTCACTATTACGTGCTAGTTTTAAAACATTTTTTAAATTTGAATGATCCATCACATATATAAAATCAAAAAAATCAAAATCTTTTACTTTAAACTGTCTACTTTTAAGACTGCTAATATTTAATCCATATTTTGAAGCAACCTCAATAGATCTTATGTCGGGTTTATTACCAACATGATAATTTGCAGTTCCTGCAGAATCTACATAAAATGAGTGGTCATTAAGTTTCGATTTCAATATCCCTTCAGCTAGTGGAGAGCGGCAAATGTTGCCAAGACAAACCATAAGGATGTTAGTTTTCATTTATGTTGTTTAAATGAGGTTTAAGTTTAAACCGAAAGTTTCTTAGTTAAATCTTCAACGTATTTTCTAAACTGTTTATCTGTTGAAGATAGATTGTCTACCGTTTTACAAGCATGTAACACCGTTGCATGATCTCTTTTTCCAATTTGAGAGCCAATACTTGCTAAAGACGCTTTTGTAAATTTTTTAGCAAAGAACATTGCCAATTGTCTTGCTTGAACAATATGACGTTTTCTCGTTTTAGATTGTAATGTATCTATATCCATTTGGAAATAATCAGATACAACTTTCTGAATATAATCTATAGATACTTCGCGTTTTGTGTTTTTTACAAATTTTTCAACAACTTGCTTTGCTAAATCTATATTGACTTCTTTTTTATTAAAAGACGATTGTGCTATAAGTGAAATGATAGCCCCTTCTAATTCACGTATATTCGTTTTAATATTTTTTGCAACATATTCTACAATATCGTTAGGCATTTCTACTCCGTCTCTATATAATTTATTTTTTAATATAGAAACACGAGTTTCAAAATCTGGGGTTTGTAGTTCAGCAGAAAGCCCCCACTTAAATCGAGATAATAGGCGTTGTTCAATGTCTTGCATGTCTACAGGAGCTTTGTCACTCGTTAAAATAACTTGTTTCCCATTTTGATGCAAATGATTAAATATGTGAAAGAATACATCTTGAGTTCCAGATTTTCCTGATAAAAATTGAACATCATCAATTACCAGTACATCTATTAATTGATAAAAATGTATAAAATCATTTCGGTTATTTTTCTTAACAGAGTCTATATATTGCTGAGTAAACTTTTCGGCAGATATGTATAGAACAGTTTTTTCAGGGTATTTATCTTTTATATCTACTCCTATAGCATGGGCTAAATGTGTTTTTCCTAACCCTACACCTCCAAATATTAATAAAGGGTTGAAAGAAGTTCCACCTGGTTTGGATGAGACAGCTAACCCTGCACTTCTTGCTAAACGATTAGAGTCGCCTTCTAAAAAATTATCAAAATTATAACTTGGGTTTAATTGAGATTCAATTTTTACATTTCTTATGCCAGGAATAACAAAAGGATTGCGCAATTGAGGGTTTTTATTATTAAGAGGGACATCAACGTCTTGAGACTTAACACCAGATCTATTTGCACTAGGTATTTTTTCAGTAAAAGGTTGTTTATTACCATATGTGTTTTCCATCTTTATGATGTAAACTAATTTTGCAGTTTCACCTAATTCTTTATTTAGTGCAACTTTTAAAATTTTAACATAATGCTCTTCCAGCCACTCATAAAAGAATTTACTAGGTACTTGTACACTTAATGCATTATTGGTAAGCTTTACTGCGATTATTGGTTCAAACCATGTTTTGTATGCTTGAGGTTGTATGTTATCCTTTATAAATTCCAGACAGTTATTCCATACCGATTGCGCAGTGTTATTCATTATAATAATAAAGGATTTATTTTATTTAATTAGTTTGATGTAATAACAAAATAAGGATTGAGGCGGCTTGTTTTGTTGTTGAGCAAATATGTGAACAAAATTCTAAAAAAAAAAATGTATTACTATTGAATTTCTAGTTTTTTTTCCGCATGTTTAATTACATTTCGAAACTACAAAAAAATAATAAATATCGAGTATGAAATTCGACGAAATACAAATAAGAGTGAGGTATGGTGAAAC
>JAHDGB010000095.1 GCA_020627885.1 Flavobacteriaceae bacterium
GCGTGTTATTACGCTATTATATCTTAGCGTATTTATACGGGTATTATTATTCTAACTTTTTAGATAGACTAATAGAACTATTCTATTTGAAACGCTTTTCTTTTTAATTATTTTAATTATTCCTTGAATAGACATATTAATACTCAATGGTCCATTTTCATTGGTTATTGACAAGTTTGTTTTACACCCAACTAGAATGTATTGTTATTCCTTCAATAGCATCACTTTCTAATCTTTTTGAAAATAACTTTGTAAACATGTTTAAATACGATTTAAAACTAATATTTGGTATATTGTACATTAGTTGCTTTTTAATAATGAAACGATAAATTTAAGTCTATAATCAGAAAAACAAAGGTTAAAATCATAATCATTAATGATTAATTAGTTCCTTTTCAATTTCTTTAGTTATTTTAAATTGTTTATATTCTGGATCATAAGTCCCCAATAGTTTGTCCCAAAAAGTAATAGTATTCCCGAAATTTTTATTCCATTTATTATAGTGATGATAAAGATGATATTTCTGAATAAACTTCATGTAACCTGTAGTATATATTTTGTAATGAATAAAATAATGAATGTTTTCATAGAAAAAATAATAGGCAAGCATTCCCATGCAAAACCAAGAGGCCATTTCTGTATTTGATGTAAACAAGAAAAGAATTAGCCATAAGAATATAGCCAATGGGTAAATCAGAAATAATCCAGCGTTGAGTACACGATAATCAGTAAGGTTGTTATGATGGTGTATATGAAACGCATCCAAGAACCACTTGAGTTTTTTGTTATTAAAAATAGTATGGTAAAGCCAACGATGCGTTATATACTCAAAAAAACTCCATGCAAAGATCCCTAATAAAAAAAAGTGTAAACCATATAAGTTTCTTATTTCAGAATTAAATACTATCCAAACAAAAGATATGATAAGTGGCATAATTTTTAGGAAAACGAAAAAGGGATTTCTAGAAGCAAACCACTTTAGAAGTCTCGGATGGCTAATAGCCATATTGCTCATTGGTTTATTCATTTTCTAGTGTAAGTGGATGAGTTAAATAAGCTTTAAAACAATATAAAAAATCAGAAAAATGAATGCCATCCATAATTCTATGATCAAAGGTGAATCCAAATGTACAAAGCTGTTTAATAGCAACCTCATCGTTTATTATAATTGGTTTTTTCTCTATTTTACCAAAAGAAATAACCATAGGAACTCTCGTATACGGAGCAATAGGACAAATAGCTTTTGATATACCTAAACTACCAACAGCTGTTAACATAATGCTTCCAAAAGCATTTTTTGGGGATTTGAAAACTCCTATATTGAGATTGAGTGTATATACGACAAAAGAATAGAAGTTCATCAATGCCTTAGAGAGAATGCCTGGCAATAGCCCTACTATTTTTTTAGATTGATCATGAGCTGAATGACCGCTTTCAAAGCGTTTAATTTCTCCTAAAAATTCTTGATTGATATCGACTATACTTTTATTGTGTCCATTATTAATCATTATTCCACTTAGATTATCAGTTGCTGCATCTTTTGCTGTGTGAAAGAATATACTAATATCTTCCCTTTCTCTAATTCCCCAAAACCTTACCGTACTGTTTATTTTTGGATGTTTTTCAAGTGTTTTTGATAATGCCTTAATTAGAAGACTATTTAAATTGATATTGTTCGTTGAACAATAGTCCTTCACTTCATCCATTACAATTTCTTCCAGACAGTAGGTTGATGAATCGCCCGTAGGTTTCCAAGAGGCCAACGATACTTTACGCCAAGGCGTTAATTTTCGTTTTTGTTTATACTTAATATTCTTCATCTTATATGTTTAGCAAATACTTAGCGCTTCTATGGTTCTATTAGTTAAATTAATATTTGGAGAACTAAATACACGATCATCATTATCTGCTTTTAAATTTCAACTAAACTATTATTGGATTAATGGCGTACAATGGTTTGACATCAATAACATCATAACTAACGATAAAGAGCTCTTGTATTTTTCCACTAACGTAAACAAGTTAATAAAAAGACTTGAATTTTCGGTTAGAAAATTTGAGCATTATTGCACTTACTCTTTTTATACTAACACACATTTAGTTTAATTATAAACCTTCAACAGACAATACTTTTTCAAAAACAAGTTTATGTACCCCATCAGTATCTATAGTAAATCCTTTAATTTCATTCGATTCATCTCGAAGAAATTCTAACGCATTAAAAAATGTAGAAGTACTAGTGAATATATCTGTCTTTACTGGTTCGAATTTTATACTCTTATGGTTCAAATTCCGGGCCATCAACTGGCCTTTTTCAATATAAAAAGAGAAAAGAGTAGCATATGTTTCATTATAATATATTCCTGCGTAAGATTGTAAAGACTCGTTGGATGGTTTTACAGGGTCATATTTCTCCATAATATCTGGTTTGCTCTCATTATATGTGAAAAATAATTTTCTAACATTTCCCTCTTTTTTAAATTTAAAAAGTCTTACGTCTTCATTTGTTCCTATAGCTTGAAAAGTATTATCAGAAAGAGGTACTAGTTTCTGAGAGCGTTTAGAAAACATCCACTGAGAGCGTAATGTATCATTTTTAACAAACAATTTTGATGCATACCCTGCTTTCTTAAACCAATAATGCCCTTCAAAAGATTTTAATTTCTTTACACTCATCTTTTTGGTTTTTAGTACAGTGTAATCAATAACTGGTGGTAACAAGTAAAGGTCTTCTAAAAATGGAGCTATCGTATTCATAGCAACTGACCCGTTATATTGATTACTATTTCCTAAAACAAAAGAAATTATATTTTGATCGACATACCGAAATACATTAGCGCCATACCCTCCTTGCAAACCAAAATTCCAAAAAATAGGAAGACCACGTTCTGGATGTGTAAATTCACGACCTATTGCCATATCACCCCAATAATAAGAAAACTTCTCACCATTTGTAAGCTCTACAGGAGTGTCTAGTTTTTGTATTAAATGTGCTATAGTGCCATTTGGTTTAGAAAAATTCAAATACCATTTAGCAAGGTCTTCAGCCGAACAATAGGCATTAATTGCTCCTATTACACTACTTGATACTTTACGATTTTTATAGCCATTGTCTTCTTCTTTCTGATATGGTTCTGCAACGTTGGTAAGTATGGTTTCATGATCATCTTTAATTAAAGAATTTTTCATTCCCAAAGGGTCGAAAATATTTGCTTTAACAAAATTTGCAAAAGACTGTCCTGAGGTTCTCGAAACTATTTCTGCCATTAAAACTGATTCTGTTACTGATTCATGAAATGAAAAATCTGTTCCTGGTTTAAAAGAAAGTGTTTTTTGAGCAGCAATCAATTCTAATGCCTTTGCTTGAGTAGAAATACTTTCAGAATTATTAATTATTGTATTTATTTTATTTATTCCGTACAAACCACTCGAATGGTTTAACAAATGAGAAATAGTAATCTTATTTCTATATTCTGGAAGTTCTGGTAAGTACTTACGAATGTCTTCATTTCTTGTAATTTTCCCCTGCTCTTCTAAAATAAGTATAGCCAAGGAAGTAAATTGTTTAGATAACTCCCCAAGTTGAAACTTAGTTTGGGGAGTAATTAAAGATTTTGTTTCCATATTAGCACTCCCAAAACCTTTTAAATATATTATTTCTCCATCTTTAATAATTCCAGCAGACATTCCTGGTTTAGAAGCATCTTTCCATTCTTCAAATGCTTTATCTATTTCTGCTTCTTGAATTGGGTTTATTTGTGAATAACCTAAAATGGTAAATAGTGTGGTTAATAGTGGTATTGTTATTCGTTTTTTCATTTTTTAGAATATTGCTTAGTTTTATTAATTGTTTCTACAACTTTTTTTACTGTACTTCTTGCTGCTGTTGGATCTTGCCCAGTTATTAATCTATCATCTGAAACTAAATAGTTGTCCCATCCCTTACTCGAAAAAGAAAAATGAGCACCTCTTTCTTTTAATTTTTGCTCTATTGAGAATGGAAATGTAGTATAGTATTCTGCATCCATATTTTCAAATTTATCAGGAAAGCCATTAACATGTTTTCCTGTTACAAGATATTTGCTGCTTTTAGTTTTTAGATTTACTAACCCAGAACTTCCATGGCAAATAGCCGAAATGACTCCTTTCTGATCCTCATAAATGGTCATTGTTATATTTTGAATGGCCTCGTTTTCTGGGACTCCAAACATTGCGGCTCCACCTCCTACATAATAAACAGCTTTATATTTTGAAGGCATTATTTCATTTGGCGAATAAGTATTTTTTAATAACTTCATAAACTCAAAATCGTACAAATATCTTTTATGTGTTCTGTTTGATGTACTTAAATAACCTATTGGTATTGCCCCTCCTTCTGGACTAACAAAATCAATAGAATACCCCGCTTTCACAAATTCATCATAAGCTAAAACAATTTCTCCAAAATGATTAGAGGTTTCAAGTTCAGAATTGCCATAATAATGTGCATTAGATACTATAAACAAGACCTTGTTTTCATGTATTTTGCCACCCTTTTGAACACAACTAATTAACATAATAAAGCATACTATTGCTATTATTTTTTTCATAATACTTTTTGTTTTTAGAGTTTTAGGCAATGATAAGCTCTAATTAGAAGAAAGTAGTCATGAATTTATAAATCCGAAGTTCGGATTTATAAATTTGGACACTAAAACTGAGATTTAAATTGCGATGGTGTAGTACCAGAATGTTTCTTAAAAGCACTATAAAATGTAGATTTTGAATTAAAACCACACTCGTATCCTATAGCTTCTAAAGTAAGTTTATCGTTTTCTTTAATTAACCTTTTTGCCTCATTAATACGATATTCGTTAATGAAACTAGTAAAACTTTTATCCAAATTATCATTTAATAATTGTGACAACCTATGAGGAACAATATTTAAAGACTTCGCTACATCTTTAAGCTTAAGGTTTGGGTCATTGTACAGCTTATTCTCATTCATAGTTTGCTTTAATTTATTAGCAAGCAAAACAGCTTCTTCTGTTTCTATTTTCTTGTCAGAATATTTTACCCTGTCATTAAAAATGTCTTCTTTCCTCCTATTAAAATGTATTAAAAGAAATAATAAATAAAAAATGAAAGAAAATGATAAAGCACCTACAATGTACGATGTGTAGTTAACTGTTCTGTACGCAATCCAAATAATGAGATTACCAATAAAAGTACTCAGTACCCAAAAATCGAGCCCAGTAATTTTCTCCTTTTTTATAAATATTTTTTTTATAGTACATCTTAAATGGTATCCAGATGCTAAGATATAAATCATCCAAACGGAATAGATTATATCTATCCATGCTAAACCTCCTATATCTGGATTGAATGTTTCTGGAAATCTATAACCAACCCAAATCGTTAAAGCGAGTAATGACAAAAAATGAATGGCCCAAAAAGAGGTTCTTTTTTCTTGATATATAACAGATTTTATATAAAAATATAAAGCAGGGCCTATTAAAATGCAAGCAGAAAGCCCCATTTGTATATAAACTAATGCTAGATTAGAGTTAAAGTAAAAAAAGACAGACTTACCCACTCTTATTGCAAACATTAAAAGCATAAATCCAAAAAAGAAATTAGAAATGGTTTTGGGCTTTTTGTAGAAAAAAAAGTAAAAGCTTATTAATAGTGCATTAAATACTCCTAAAGCACTAAAAAAAAATAAAAGCTCATTAGAAAAATTCATTTCGAAAGTTTTTGTTTTTTTAGAATTCTTACTTCAGATTCAATATTCATATATCATATATTGTTAATACTGCTAAATATATGGCAAGTATAACAGAAAACAAACGATTATTTTCGTATCTATTACTTTAGGAATAACCACAAACCAAATGTTTTTTATAAAATAACCTTCAAAATAAAAAAATAGCAATTTGAATAAAAACTCAAACCGCTATTAATTAAACATTTTAATAACAATAATCTTTTACTTACTCATTTCTTTGAGTAGTTCGGTAGCGGCTAATTTTCCAAAATTATTAGCAGCAAGTGGGCTGGCGCCTGTAATTAATTTTCTATCGACATGGGTAGTATTATCTGCCTTTTCATTGATGATTGTAACTCCTAAATTATTTAATCGTTCACCATACTTATATGGCATATCACCAGGAGTATAACCAATCATTGGTCCTTGTTCATCGACAGCATCTGGAAATGAAGCTATTTTATACCCTTTATATACAAATGCATCTTTATCATTGTCTAAATTTGCTGCTAACAATGCAGATGGTCCATGACATATAGCTAACGTAAACATTCCTTTATTATGCGACCAGTTTATTAATTTATTTAAGTCTTTGTTTTCTGGAAGTCCTAGCATTGCTCCATGCCCTCCTGGAATAAAAATAGCTACATAATCTGAACTTTCATTCATAGTATTAGTAACAAAACTTGATAAGCTACCTGGGTTTTCAAATTTATTTTTGAATTCAGAATATATTTTTTTTATATGTTCATCCTTTTCTGGCATTGCCCATTGTTCTATAACAACAGGTTTTCCTGTGGGTGTAACAACATCTATTTCAAAACCAGCATTTCTTAAATGTAGTACAGGTAGAAGTATTTCGACAGGATGATTACCTGTTGAGAACTTTTTACCATTAGCCATAGTCATGTTTTTTTGCTCTGTACAAATCATAAGCACCTTTTTGTTTCCTGTGTACTTATTTTCATAAATGGTGTTATCAAAATCTGTAGTTGGAGATGTTGCTAATTTTAATGCTAATGGCGATGGTATATAAGATCCATCTTCAACTTCTGTTGGTCTTGATGTAAAATATAAGACAATACAGGCTAGTAAAAGAATACTAATTATATATGTTATTTTTTTCTTCATAATTTTATTAAACAAATGTTACTAATTCCTTCATTGGTTTTCTCACTTTAACAAGATTTACTAGCCAATCTTTATCTGTGTCTTTGTACCCTATTGGTAATAAGAGTGTGCTTCTTAACCCTTTATCTCTTAACCCTAAAATTTTATCTAATGCATCTGGGTCAAAACCTTCCATTGGTGTACTATCTAAGCCTTCATAAGCTGCTTGAGTGATGGCTGCCATAAATGCAATATAAGTTTGTCGTGCAGCATGTTCAAAGTTTATTTCAGTATCACGTTTTGGGTAGCCATCTAATAATATCTGGCGGTAGTTTTCCCAACCTTCATTTTTAAATCCTCTTATTTTATTGGTTAAATCGAACATATAATTAATACGATCTTCGGTGTAATTATCCCAAGCAGAAAACACTAATAAGTGTGAACAATCTGTAATTTGCGATTGATTCCATGCAATTTCTTTAATACTAGATTTAATGTCTTTGTCTGTAACTACAAAAACTTCAAAAGGCTGTAAGCCACTAGAAGTTGGAGCTAATCTAATAGCTTCTAAAATATTATCTATTTTTTCTTGAGGTACTACTTTGCCATTCATAGCTTTAGTAGCGTAACGTTCATTTAATTTATCTAAAAAACTCATTGAATTACTTTTATATTTAAACAAAAGTAGATGATAATTTAAATGCAAAAATGAACCTATGGTAATAAATTAAGTTTTTATCCTTTCTTTTCGAATCCTGCTTAAACTTTGAGGGGTAATCCCTAAATATGAAGCAATTTGATAGTTAGGTATTATCTTTTCAAAATCTGTATAATCCTTAATGAATTGATTGTATTTTTCAGTAGCCGATAAGGCTAATAAACTTAAAATTCGTTTATGTAGTGCTGCCGTACGTTTTTCAAAATTCTTACGCTGTATGGTTTCAAATTGAGGAAATTCTTTATAAAATTTCTCAACTTTAGAATTGTCTATTATTAAAACTTTAGAATGGGTTAAGCTTTCTATGGAAATAACAGATTTGTTATCTGTATAAAGTGTAATATAATCGCTTATCCACCAGTTTTTAATAGCAAATTGTATGGTGTGCTCTTTTCCGTTTTCTGTTTTATAAAAAGATCTTAAACAGCCACTTACAACAAAAACATGCTCTTTTTTCACAGAATTATCTGAAAGAATTGTTTCGCCTTTAATTAGTCTTTTCTCTTTAATAATTCCTTTTAGTTTATTTTCTATTTCTAATGAAATTGGAATATTTTTTTTAAAGTAATCTAAAAGTTCGTTCATTTATTAAAGTAAATTCCTGCTTTTAATCACAGGTCTTTTTCAATTGTTCCATGGTTTGTCTCTCCTTTTCTTATAAGTCTATAAGGATTTCTGAAGCCTCATTTATATGTTTTTCATTGCTTGTTTCTCCTCTCCTGCTTTTAGAAAAAGATTATAAATTTTCGTCTATTTTTTAGAATATGTTTTAAAGAGCATATAATCAATGATTAATTATTTCGTGCCAGTGATAGTTCTTAAAAAGTTAAAACATTTCCCCATTTTAAAAGAAATACTATTAATGTTGTAGTTACACCGCTAATCATTAATATAAAGTGCCAGTAATATGTTCTTACTCCCCATGTCTTCCTCATTTTTTTACTATATTCTTTTTTATAAAGGCCATTAAAAACTTTCCAAACAAGGTAAGTGGTTATTAAAAAAAGTAATATTAC
>JAHDGB010000096.1 GCA_020627885.1 Flavobacteriaceae bacterium
CCTCGCTTTACTTCAATTATATTAAAGCCTAGTTTTTTATTTACTTTTTCTATTATCGATTCTGCAATAATATAATCGCCTTCATTTAATGCTTCAATATGATTAATACTTGTTTCTATAGAAACGGCATATTTACCGTGTGTATTCGCAGCAAAACCAAATGCAGTATCAGCTAAAGAATAACTTATTCCACCATGCGCTTTATTCATACTATTAAGCATTTCTTTTCTAATAGTCATTGCTACTTTACATCGTCCAACTTCACACTCTAAAATCTCTATCCCTAACCATTGACTGTAACTATCTTGGCTTAACATTTTATATGGAATATCTTTTCCTTTTATTGGCATTAGGTATTTGGTGTTCGGGATTTGTTTAATTCTTTTCTTTTTAAAACTTTTTTCCTTAAAGACAACATCATCTTTGTCATCTCTGAAAGTAACTTTCTATTTTCTGCATTTTGTTCATAATTAATATATAATCGTCTTCTTGCTTTCGTACTACAACTAACACACTCATTTGCACTATATATTGCGTGATTTAAATGCTTAACAAATTGAGCATCAAAATCAGGATAACCTTCCGCTATATTTAAAGCTATTGAATCTGCAGCTCTCCTAAATTGTGATGAAAGCTCATATAATTCATAATTAAGAAATTTTTTAACGCTAGTATCTACTAATTCACCAAAATCCATTGCCTTTTGATAAACTCTTAATTCTTCAAATTTAAAATGATAATTACTTTTCATACTAATACCCAATCCCTAATTACTAATCCCTTTTTAATTGTAAAACGCTTTATTCTCTCTATTCATTTTCCGTAGTAAAGGGCTACATCTGTATCGATCTTCATGATATTCTTCATATAGCTCGTCCATCTTAGTAACACACCAATCGATACCTTTTTGGTCTGCCCAAGCAAGTAAACCTTTCGGATAATTAACCCCTTTTGTCATGGCATTATCAATATCTTCAGCTGAAGCGATGTTTAAAAACAAAGCATCTGCAGCTTCATTAATTAACATCACTAAAACACGATTAAAAATTTGTTCGGCTAAAACTTTATCTTCCTTGGGAGTTGGTTTAATTGCGTTTTCCGAATAGTCATAATATCCTTTTCCTGATTTACGTCCTAAATACCCTGCTTCAGAAAAACGCTTTTGCGTAAAAGCAGGTTTGTATCTTGGATCAAAATAGAATGCAGTAAATACGGTTTCTGTTACAGTGTAATTTACATCATTACCTATAAAATCCATTAGCTCAAAAGGCCCCATTCTAAAACCGCCTAGTGATTTTAAACTATGGTCTATCGTAGCAAAATCGGCCAATCCTTCTTCATAAATTCGTAATGCTTCTCCATAAAACGGTCGTGCCACACGATTTACTATAAAACCAGGTGTATCTTTAGCTACAGCTACTACTTTTTTCCAATTAGAAATTGTTTCTATTGATTTTTTAAGAACGGGTTCTGACGTTTGAATTGCTGGTATCACTTCAACCAATTTCATTAAAGGTGCTGGGTTAAAAAAATGAATTCCAACACATCGTTCAGGTTTTTTTAGTGAAGCCGCTATCGAAGCTATAGATAAACTTGAGGTATTTGATGCAATAATACAGTCATCAGAAACGTAGCTTTCTAACTCAGAAAATACTTTCTTTTTGATATTAATATTTTCAACAATGGCTTCTATTGTTAAATTAGAATCTCCTAAATCTTTTAAATTATTTACGTAAGAAATATTTTCTTGAATTCTTGTTTTTTCTTTATCATCGATACGCTCTTTTTCAATTAAACGCAATAGGATTTTTTCTAAGGCTGATTTAGCTTTATCTAATGCTGCTTGATTAGTATCGTATAATTTCACTTTACAACCAGAAGTTGCTGCTACTTGTGCAATACCACTGCCCATTGTTCCTCCTCCAATAATTCCTACATTCATTTTTAGTTTCCTTTAAATTCTGGTTTCCTTTTTTCGATAAATGCAGCAACACCTTCTCTATAATCATTACTTTGGGCTGCTTCTATTTGTAATTTTGATTCTAAAGCTAACTGCTCATCTAAATTATTCGTCATTGAGTTGTTAAACAATTCTTTGATCATACCCAGTGCTTTTGTAGGCATATTTGCCAATTTTATGGCCAATTTATTTATAGTATCATCAAATTCATCTAGTGATACTTGCTTATATATCATTCCTAATTGCTCAGCTTCTTTTGCTGAAATTTTATCACCAAGCATTGCCAAGGCTTGTGCCTTTTGGAAACCAATTAGTCGAGGTAAAAAGAAGGTTCCAGCACTATCTGGCACTAATCCTATTAAGCTAAAAGCTTGAATAAAACTCACTTTTTCATGGGCAACTACAATATCACAAGCTAATGCTATATTAGCCCCTGCTCCTGCTGCCACACCATTTACAGCAGCTATAATGGGTTTTTTAATAGTCCGTACTCTTTTAATTATTGGATTATAATGTTCTTCCAATATTTTTTTAAACCCAGGGTTTAAGTCTGGGTCTGTTACTTCTTTTAAATCTTGGCCTGCACAGAACGCTTTTCCATTCCCTGTTAAAACAATTGCTCTAACAGCATTATTAGTTTCGCAATCATCTAAAATATTTTGTAACAATAATGCCATTTCACGATTAAAACTATTGAAGACCTCTGGTCTATTTAGCGTTACCGTAGCTACTTTATTTTCTATTTTTAATTCAATTGAATTCATTTTTTTTATTTAAAACATTTAAAATAATCAAACGGTTCTAAACAATCTTCACATTTAAATTGTGCTTTACATGCAGTAGACCCAAACTGACTTATCAATTTAGTATTTTGTGAACTACAATTAGTACACTTAACCATTCGTTTTCCTTTTAATAGCACTGCTTTATCTGCTTCTGCATCTAAAGGTGCTGCAATACCATAATCTTCAAGTGCTTTTCTGCCTCTTGGAGTGATCCAATCTGTTGTCCATGCTGGGGCTAAAATTAATTCTATATTAGATTCGTAATTAGCTTCTTTTAAAGCTTTCTTTATATCCTCTCCTATAACATCCATGGCAGGGCAACCGCTATATGTTGGTGTGATTTGTACTTGTACTATTCCATTTTCTATAATAGCCGAACGTACAACTCCCATATCCATAATCGATAGTACTGGAATCTCTGGATCTGAAACCTGTTCTAAAATTGGAATTAATCGTGTTTCTATATTTTGATCTTCCTCTAACAACTATAATTCATTTTTTATTAGATTTTTATCATCGGTGTAAATGACAAACCTATTTTTCTACCACTCCATATTAGGATAAGTTCGCTGCATGTATTGCAAATCGCTTAAAATATATCCTAAATGCTCTGTATGTATTCCGTGTTTTCCTCCTTTTTGAAACCACTTTGATTCAGGAATATCTAATGTTGCTTCTTTTAAAATTCCATTTACGGCATCATAATACACTTCTTTTAAACGTGTTACATCTACACCTATATTTTCTTTTACCATTATTTTATCTTCCTCTGTTTGATGAAAGAGCTCATCTGTATAGGTCCATAATTCATTTATAGCTTCTTGAATGTTTTCATGACTAATTTCTGTTCCATCACCTAATCGTTTAATCCAATCTGAAGAAAATCGCTTATGATAACTCACTTCTTTTATCGATTTTTTTGCAATTGCAGAAAGCGTTATATCATAACTCTTTTGTAGTTCAGTTAGGAATAAAAAATGGTAACTATCAAATAAAAACTGACGAGCTATTGTATATGCAAAATTTGTATCTGGCTGTTCAACCAATAATACATTAAAATACTCTCGTTCTTTTCTTAAAAAAGCAATATCGTCCTCTGTTGTATTATCACCTTTCAGTTTTGCTGCATATTGATAGTAATTCCGAACTTGACCAAATAAATCTAAAGAAATATTTGTGCATGCAATATCTGTTTCTAAACTTGGCCCATGCCCTGTTAATGCGCCCATTCTTTGTCCAAGAATTAAACTATTATCAGCTATACCAAGTATGTATTTGTATAAGTTTTGTTTCATGCGAACTTGAACTTAAAATTTGAAATCGAATCCCGATAACTATCGGGGAGAAAATCGATATCAAATCTTCTATTTATTTTATTTTTATCTGAGCTTTCCCTTACTTAAGTTCTACATATGTTTTACTTCATCTGGTAAATCATAAAACGTAGGATGGCGATATACTTTATCTTGAGCGGGCTCAAACAATTCTCCATTATTTTCAGGGTTTGATGCAGTAATATGTTTTGACTCCACTACCCATATACTCACACCTTCACTTCTTCTTGTATATACATCTCTTGCGTTTTCTAAAGCCATTTCTTCATCAGCGGCATGTAAACTACCAAAATGACGGTGTTCTAATCCATTTTTACTTCTTACGAAGACTTCCCAAAGTGGCCAGTTTTTTTTTGTTGACATTATTTATGAATTAAGTTGAACTTGAATAATTTTCTATTTCAAACTCTTTTTATATCGCTTGATCTTGTTTTCTTTCTTGATTTTTTGAAGCATAAGCCATTGCCGCATCTCTTACCCATTCTCCTCGTTCCCATGCACCAACTCTTGCTTTCATTCGTTCTTTATTACAAGGGCCATGTCCTTTTACGACTTGCCAGAACTCATCCCAATTTATTTTTCCAAAATCGTAACTTCCACGTTCCTCATTCCATTTTAAATTTGGGTCAGGAATAGTTAAACCTATTAATTCTGCTTGCGGAACAGTTTGGTCTATAAACTGTTGACGTAAATCATCATTAGTTTTACGCTTCAATTTCCATTTCATCGATTGTTCCGTATGCACTGATTTATCATCTGTAGGCCCCAACATCATTAAAGAAGGCCACCACCAACGGTTTAATGCATCTTGAGCCATTTCCTTCTGCTCCTTGGTACCATTAGCTAATTTTATCATGATTTCAAAACCTTGACGTTGATGAAAGCTTTCTTCTTTACATACCCTAATCATTGCTCTAGCATATGGACCATAAGAGGTATTACATAATGGCACCTGGTTTATTATAGCAGCGCCGTCAACCAACCAACCAATGGCCCCCATATCTGCCCAGGTCACCGTTGGGTAATTAAATATACTTGAGTATTTTGCTTTGCCCGTATGTAATTGCTCATATAATTCGTCTCGAGATATCCCTAAAGTTTCGCAAGCACTATATAAATATAAACCATGGCCGGCTTCATCTTGAACTTTAGCCAACAATGCAACTTTCCTACGTAATGAAGGCGCTCTGGTAATCCAATTGCCTTCTGGTAACATTCCTACTATTTCCGAATGCGCATGTTGTGACATTTGTCTAATATGCGTTTTTCGATACTTCTCAGGCATCCAGTCTTTAGGCTCAATTTTCTCGTCACGTGCAATGCGTGCTTCAAACTGAGCTTCTAAATCTCTAATTTGTTCTTCACTCATAATTCATTCATGATTTTTAATTAACTTTTCTATAGCCATTGGGGTTTAATTGCTGAAACTTCCAAATTTTTAAAAAACCTTGATACAATTCTATTTTAAACATCAAAGTTTACGACTACTTTTTCTGTTGTCGGTACAGCCTGACAACTTAAGACTAAGTTTTGAGAAACTTCTTTCTCATCTAAAGCGTAATTTATTTTCATTTCTACATTACCTTCTACGACTTCACATTTACAAGTGCTACATACCCCACCTTTGCATGCAAAAGGTAAATCTGCACCTGCTGCCAAGGCTCCATCTAAGATATTATCATATTCCTCTTCCATTATAAAGTGGAATTCTTTTCCTCCATCTATAATTGTAACATCTGTCCCTTCTACCTTATGATCTAAAACTTCTGCAATATGTTTATTTTCTTCATCTGTTTTTCCAGAGAAAAACAACTCGAAATGCACCTTTTCTTTATCTAAACCAGCAGCGACTAACTCATCTCTAATTAAAAAAATCATATCCTGAGGCCCACATATAAAACAATCGCTAGTATCATTTACATCAATAAATGTTTTTGTTAAAATCTGAAGTTTCTCGGCATTAAAACGCCCATTTAAAAAAGGTATATCTCTTTGCTCTTTCGTTAAAAAATAAAACACCTGAAAACGATCAAAATACTCATTTTTGAGCTGTTCTATCTCTTCTTTAAAGATAATAGATTTCACAGTACGATTCAAATAGAACAATTTAAAAGTACTATTAGGCTCTGCCATTAAATGGGTTTTCATTATAGATAACATAGGTGTAATACCACTTCCTGCAGCAAAGGCTATATAATTATTTTTAGCTAAAGGATCTACTTCTATATAAAACTCTCCTGAAGGTTTCATTATCTCTAATGAATCTCCAATTTTTAAAACTGTATTGGCATAAGTAGAAAAAATACCACCAGGAATTTGCTTAACTGCGACTTTCCATTCGTTATCTATAGGGCTTGAACATAATGAATAAGAACGACGTATATCTTCTTCATTTATAACTGTTTTTAACGTTAAATACTGCCCTTGTTTATAATCAAAATGTTCCTTAAGATTTTTTGGTATATCAAAAGATATTACACTACAATCTTTTGTTTCTTTGTAAATATCTTTTACTTTTATTGTATAAAAATTTGTCATTTGTCTTATTTAACTAACAGCTGTTAGTTTGTTAAGCGAATTTACAAAATAAAATTAAAATTATTTGTTAATTCCTTTAATAAGTATCATTTTTAAACTATCTGAAAGTTCTTCTTGGTTTAAATCTTCTTTTTTAGGCATCCATATATAAAGCGAACGAAGTGTAGAAAGTATTGAAAAAAGTATAACTTCTGGGTTTACTTCTTTTAATTCATTATTCTTAATTCCACTTATTATAATTGCTCTAAAATTATCTTCATAATCTGTTCTTAACTTCAAATAGTAGTCTAATTGCTCTTCTAAATGCATCCAATCATTATTTAATGAAGCCATTCCGTAGGCATTATTACTAGCAACACTAACATGCAAATCTACTATTTTATTAAGCTTATCTACAGTAGTAGAGTTTGATTTTACTATTACCTGCATACCTTCTGTAAACCCTTCGGCTATAGATATAATTATTTCTTTAAGTAATTCTTGCTTAGAAGAAATATGATTGTATAAACTAGCAGCTTTAACTCCCATTTCTGAAGCCAAGTCTCTCATTGTAACAGCGCTAAACCCTTTTTTTTTAAAAAGTACTGCTGCCGTTTTAATAATGTCTTCTTTATTTATTTTTTGCTTCATTCGTTAATGACTTGATTTTTCACATTAATAATCACTAGAAATAAATACCATATTACATTAAACACTTATATTACACAAATTTAAAATTTAAACCTATGAAGTTTTTATCTCTTATTTTATGTATTACTATACTATTAACTTGCTGCAATAGCACAAAAAATTCAAAACAAAAAGATACTAATTATACATTACAAGGCGAATACGATATAATTTCAATCAACTCTACTCCACTATCCAACAAACAATTAACTATAAATTTTAACGACTCACAAAAAACAGTTTCTGGGTACTCAGGCTGTAATACTTTTACTGGAAATTATACCATAAACGAAAATACTCTACATTTTAGTAAAATTGCATATACTAAAAAGTTTTGCCCAGAAGCAATTAAAATTGAAGAAAAAGTCATAAAAACTTTTTCTTTTATTGAAACGGTGAACTATAAAAATAAACAAGTTCTTTTACAAGGAAAAGGTGACAATGCCTTAATGACATTGGAAAAAAAATAAACCTTACAAAATTTTATATAAAAAAATACGTCCTTAAAAATTTAAAGACGTATTTTTTATGTGTTAAAAACAATTAATGCTTTAATATAATCTTTTTAGTTATTTCTACTGATGTATTTTCACTTTTAATATTTAAAAAATAAATTCCATTACTTAAAGACGAAATATCAATTACATTATTATTTTTATCCATCTCTTCATTTAGTATTTGTTGCCCTAAAGCGTTTAGTACTTTATATTTCAAAACATTATCACTTTTATTTACAATATTCAAAATTCCTTTAGTAGGGTTAGGATATATCGTAATAGCACTTTCTATAAAAGAATCATCAACACTTAACGTTTGAGATACCATATCGATAGCATCTTCACCAGTTCCTTTAGGATCTAACCAACTCGACAAACTATTACTGGAAGTTCCAGACCCCTCTGCATCCCACGATACATTAAATCTTCCATATACATCATATTGATTATTATCATTTGTCCCAGAACACGCTGCTCCCCCTCCTAAAAGCTGTCCGATTATACGACCATTATGATCAAATAAAGCTGAGCCTGAAGAGCCTTGTTCTGTAACTCCTTTTTCCCATCCGTTTCCGCTAGATGTTATTTCCCATACTTTTGCTCCGCCGTTAGTTGTTTGTACAACCGGAGAATCATCTCTACAAACTTTCATAATATCTCCGCTAGGATGATGTATTCCTACAACATAATTTGGCACAGTTCCTGTTCTATCCCAACCAGCCCATTCCAAATCCCATGAAGCATCAAGCCCTCCAGTAATTTCAACTAATTGAACATCTGAATTACTGTTACTTGCC
>JAHDGB010000097.1 GCA_020627885.1 Flavobacteriaceae bacterium
TTAAAATCACTACCTTTGAATTATTAATTCTGTAACGTTATTTCAGGACGTCACATAAATCCTATTCTTATTTTTCTCTATCTAGTTAAGAATAATAAATTCTATACGTCTGTTAGATTGGTATTCTTCTTCAGAGCATTTATCACCACAGTCTATTAATGGTCGTGTTTCTCCATAACCTTTAGCAATTACTCTGTTAGGCTCTACTCCGTTTTCTAGTAAATATAGTTTTGCAGCTTCTGCACGCTTACCAGATAATTCATAATTATATTCATCATTACCTTGGCTATCTGTATGTGCATTAATTTCTATTTTCATGTTTTCATTTGTCTTTAATACAACTAATACTTTGTTTAGTGCAATAAACGACTCACGTTTAATATCAGCTTTGTCATAATCGAAATAGATATTCTCTACAGTAATTACTAACTTATCTTCTTTTTTCTCTATAACTGCTTCGGTAGCTTTAAGAATTAGATCCTTTATATAAGTTCTATTATCTCCCTTATCTGCAACAAAATTAAATGCATTTTCAACAAATCCATCTTTCTCTGTTTTTATAGAGTAATTTTCGTTAGGTAATACAACAAAATCATATGATCCATCTTCTTTTGTTGTTGTTCTTTCAATCTCTTTTCCTTCTACATCAAATAAAATGACATCGGCATTTGGTAAAGGAATTTGAGTAATTTCATCTAAAACGATACCTTTTAAGTTTTGACTAACCATATTATAGTCAATTTTAGAAATATTAAACCCTTCTTCTCCTGAAACTCTATTAGACGAAATGTATCCTTTTTTATCAGACATTAAGTACAGAGCAAGCTCATCTGCTTTTGAGTTTATTGTATTACCTAAATTTACAGGAGTTTCATAGGTGTTATTTCTAATATTACTTTTAAAAACATCATAACCTCCTAAGTTAATATGGCCTTGAGAGGCAAAAAACAATGTTCTGCCATCTTTCCCTAAAGAAGGGTAGCTTTCGTTTAAAGTTGTATTTACAGTATTTCCTACATTTTTTGGTGTACCTAATGTTCCGTCATCTTTAATTGGTGCAACAAAAATATCATAACCGCCTAAAGTGCCTGGCATGTTAGAAGAGAAATATAATTCTTTTCCATCAGGACTTACAAATGGGTTTTCAATAGAATAACCAGTTTTATTTATATCTAAAACGACTTCATTTGTCCAGTTTCCATGAGACTTTTTCTCTAAGGTAGCTTTACGTAATTCGTATGTTTTAGTATCTCCTTTAATACTTCTTGTAAAGTATATCGTATGCTCATCTGGAGAAAAAGCAACTTGAGATTCGTTAGCATTGTTAGTATTAAGCATTCTAGAAAAAAGTAATGGAAATTTTAAAGAACCATCCTTTTTAATATCTGCACAATATAAAGCTTTATAGGCTTCATTAGTGTTTTTATCCATTTTAGATAATCCTCCAATTTTTTTTGAAGAAACAATTATCATTTTGTCTCTAAATGGCCCTGAAACATATTCAGAGTATTGGGTGTTTACTTTTTTTCCAGGATCATTTTTTGAAAATTCATAACCGTTATTACCTAGCTCTTCACTAGAAATAATTTTGTTTCCTGATTTTTTTACAATTGATTTTTTTGCAACAAGAGAATAGTTGTTGTTTGGACCTTGCGCATATGTTATATATGATAACATTATGGCTGCCATTATTAAAAGGCTGCGTTTCATAACTTTGAATAGGGATTAATTAATTGATATAAAGGTACTTCTTTATTTTTACTTTACAATATTTTTTTGGATGAATAGCGTTAAAATTCGTTTAGTTTGTTTTTTTGAGTCAATTTTATGAATGTGTTAATTAATAATTGTTATTTTTTTGAATTAAACAATATGTTTTATTGTTAAATTAGTTTTTTGGTAAAAAAAACACTAGTAATTAATGAAATTATTATGAATAATGTTTTTTATTTTTTTGAGTTATTCAGTAAGCGTCACACTTTACACTTGGTCGATGTTATTTTTTTTATTTGAATGATTTTCAATTAAATATATGAGGCTCTTAGTTTTTGTTTAAGTTTAAAAGCGGAGTAATATATTCTCGGGTATTAGATAATCTAGGGATTTTATGCTGACCACCTAATTTGTTATTTTGTTTTAACCAATCGTAAAATAGTCTTTTGCGAGCAATATTAATTTTTGGTTTGTTTAAAGTCATATTATTATAACGTTTTGCTTCATAGTCGGAGTTTAATGACTTTAACGCCTCATCAAATAATTCATTAAATAAATTAATGTCTTTTGGAGGGGTTTTGAATTCTATTAGCCATTCATGCGCTCCTTTTTCTTTCCCTTTCATGAAAATTGGAGCAGCTGTATAGTCAACTATTTCAGCAGCTGTTTTTTTACAAACTTTTTTTAAAGCTGCTTCAGCATTTTCAATAATGAGTTCTTCTCCAAAAACATTTATGTAGTGTTTTGTACGGCCAGAAACTTTTATCCGATAGGGGTTTGTCGAGGTAAAGCGAATGGTATCTCCAATTTTATATCGCCATAAACCAGCATTTGTGGTAATTAATAATGCATAGTTTTTTCCTTTTTCGACTTCATTTAAACGTATTACCCTTTGTTGAAGTGTACCGTAGGTATCCATAGGAATAAATTCATAAAAAATACCATAATCTAACATAAGAAGTAGTTCGTTAGAATTGTTTCTATCTTGAATGGCAAAGAATCCTTCAGAAGCATTATAAATTTCATAATACTGAAAATTCGATTTCGGTAAAATTGTTTTGTATTGATCTATGTATGGGGTAAAACTAACACCACCATGGAAGTAAGCTTCTAAATTTGGCCAAATTTCTAGTATGTTAGATTTCTTTGTATGTTCTAACACAGAGTTTAACAAAACTAACATCCAAGAAGGAACACCTGCTAGACTTGTAACATTTTCGTGTACGGTTTCTTCTACTATGGCTTTCATTTTGTGCTCCCAATCACTCATTAAAGAAACCTTATTACTAGGCGTACTACTAAACTCTGCCCAAAATGGCATATTATCAATAAGAATAGCACTTAAATCTCCAAACACGGTACCATTTTCTTTATAAAGTTCTTTGCTACCCCCTAGTCTTAAACTTTTTCCTTTAAATAATTGAGAGTTCTCATTATTGTTAAGGTACATGCATAACAGGTCTTTACTAGCTGCATAGTGGCAGTCTTCTAAAGACTCTGTGCTTACTGGAATAAATTTACTTTTTGCATTAGTAGTACCGCTAGATTTTGCATACCATTTTATTGGGCGAGGCCAAAATATATTGTTTTCTCCCAATCGTGAGCGTTCAATACTTTTTTGGTAATCTTCATAAGAAAAAATAGGAACACGTTCACTAAAAGTTTTATAGGATGTAATAGATGCAAAATCATATTTTTTACCTATTTGAGTATCTTTTGCTGACTCAATTAGGTTAAACAGTAGTTCCTCCTGTACTTCGTTAGGATATTTTAAAAATAATTCGATTTGGTGAAATCGTTTTTTTAAAAACCATGACGCTATCGAATTGACTAGAGGGATTGTCATATTTGTACTATCTTTACAAGTTTTAAATGTAATACTTTTTTTTATGTTCTACCAAGGTGTTTTAAGGAAAATGGAAACCGAATTCTCGAAACCGATTCAATATTATTTAATATTTGAGCATGATTTTTTGAACATGAATCAATTATTAAACAAAACACTAAAGTTTGATTTTGTAAAAAATGAATGTTTAAATTGTGGTCAAAATAATACGATTTACAGACAAGGCTTTTGTAAAAGGTGCTTTTTTGATATTCCTCAGGCTGCCGATTGGATTATGAAGCCAGAATTAAGTACTGCTCATCTCGATAAAGAAGATAGAGATTTAAAATATGAGAAACAGGTTCAGTTGCAACCTCATATTGTATATTTAGCAAATTCTAGTAATGTAAAAGTTGGGGTAACCCGAAAAACACAAGTCCCAACACGATGGATAGATCAGGGGGCGCATGAAGCAATTGAAGTTGTCGAAGTACCAAATAGGTACCTTGCTGGGGTAACAGAAGTAGCCTTAAAAGATCATATAGCCGATAAAACCAATTGGCGAAAGATGTTAAAAAACGATGTGGATGATGAAAGCTTAATAGTATGGAAAAATAAACTAAAAAGTTTCATTCCCGAACAGGTTTTAACTTATTTTATTGAAAATAATAAAGAAACGAACATAGAGTTTCCAGTATTGTCTTATCCTAAGAAGCCCAAGTCTTTAAATTTTGGAAAAACAAAAAGTTATACTGGAGTTTTAAAAGGAATAAAAGGTCAATATTTAATTTTTAATGATGATACAGTATGTAATATAAGAAGCAATGAGGGGTTTGTGATAAAGCTTTCTTTGGTTTAGTATCTAATTTGTTAGCATTTTCAATGCATTTATGTATTTAGAATCAAAAAGGTCTAAATGCTTACGATAAATAATATGAGTATTCGTAAAATGCGTTTCTATTTATTGGTGTTTTTATGTTAATTCTTAAATTCTTGCTCACTAAAAGTAAGGATTATTGTTGTTTTTTATCTTTAAAAAACATCATTTAATCGATTAATCGTCTTTTTGTCGATAAATATTGCATTTTGACGATTTTGTGATTTTTCCCTTTTTTTAACATTTTTTTTTGTTGAAATTTAATATAGAGCAAAATGAAAATAAGATCACTTGTAAAGTTTTTATAAGAACAATGAATGATTTTTAAAATGAATTAGTGGTTTATAGATATATAATATCAATTCAAAATTTAACCTAATTAAAGGTCATCAAAACTTATAAAAGACCGAATTATATTCTGTTTTTTCCCGATTTTAAGACAACGGTATATCATTTCAGTATAGATAGATTTAAAAGTAAAAAGAGTCAATTAAGTAATTGAGCTTTTAAAAGTAGGTACAATTACCTCTTGAACTGAACATAAGATAACTAGTATCACTAATCATAATTCAAGCATGAAAAATTTTACACTAACCACTGTCGCATTAAAATTTAAAAATGTTTATAAAAATTGTTTAATTCTTGTCTGTTTTTTTTATAGCCTATGCTTTAATTTTTCTGCACAAACACTGCAAGAATCTATTTTAAAAAAACAGAATATAAAACCAGCTGTAAATACTGAAGAAAATACTTCTTTTAGGGTTTTAAGAGGTGTGAATAGCGGACTTTCAGACAATAAAAAGACTAGCGAAAAATCTACATCATTTATGATGGCAGCACCTACGTTAGATTTAAATAGCATAAAGGCTGGTAATAATTATGATTTTCAGATACAACCAGTGTTTGCAATTTATGCCACTAGTCTTTCTCCAAGTATAACAAGTGATGATGGAAATATAGTTTCAGCTACTATCAGTTTTTCAGGACTTTTAGATGTTGGCGAAGAGATGTATTTTAATGATCCAGGAGGTGTTGTAAGATATAATTTTAATGCGCCGTCTCAAACAACTTCAAATCATACATTTGGTGGAACAACTTTTAAAATGACTTTATCAGGAACTACGTTTACAATAGAAGAAGCAGCTGGAACCAATCAACCAATTCCTATTGTAGATTTTATAAGTTTTTTAAACGTCTTTTTTTATGCGGATTTGTCAAGTCCTTACACAGACGGAATTCGTACTATGGATGTGACTATTACTGATACTAATGGAGCAACGGCAAATGCGCAAACAATAATAAGAGTATATACAACCCCACCAGTAGCCGAAGATGATGTAAATTCAGTAATAGCTACCTCAGTAACAACGATATCTGGAAATGTGATAACAGATGTAAATCCTATATCTGGTTTGAGTGATTCCGGGGCAACCGCGCTTTTAGTTAGTGAGGTTGAGGTATACCCTGCAATGGTTGGGAATGTATATACAACATTATATGGTACAATAATTATACAGCCTGATGGTAGTTATCTGTATGATGTAGATGAAACAAATGCTTCAGTAACAGGATTAATAGATGGAGAAAGTTTACATGATATTATATCATATACAATTGCTGACACTTTAGGGATTATAGATTATGGTTACTTGACAATAACTATTAATGGAGTAACAGAAAACCCAAATGCAGTAGATAATGAAATTTCACTCACCACTTTTATAAATTTTAATGCAACAGGAAACTTAATTACTGATATAGGGATAAATGGATCAGATGGAGTAGACAGGGGGCTATCTGTATTAGTTTGGGAAAATGAATTTCCACAAGGCTCATTCTTTACTAATTTATCTAATCCTGTTGGAGGGGAAACTAAAATTGTAGACGGAGTTACATTAAACTTTGCATCTACAGATATTGATGGCATTGGAATACTTAATCAGAATCAGGTTGTTTATAGAACAGCTATTAATGGAGGGCATACTGGGTATTTAGGTTATGCTATTGATGCTACTACAAACCCTTCAGAGGATACTGTTTTAACTATTAATTTTGATGAACCTGTCTATAATCTAGGTTTTTTAGTTGTTGATATTGATTTTTCTCAAGGAACTACATGGCAAGATCAAATAAAAATAGAAGGGAATTTAAATGGAACAAACGCTACATATAAATATGTAACAACGGGTGGAGTCGTTGATGCAGGAAACAATTCTTTTTATGGCATAGGAAGTGCAGTTCCAAGTGACGCAACTGGTAATATAAATGTATTTTTTGAAGAACCGATTAATGAACTTAATTTAAGTTACAATTATGGACCTAATGCAACAGATGCTGATCAAGGTGGTCAAATTGCTGGAATTTCAGATATTTATTGGCAAGGGGCTAGCAATGTAGAAATAATAGAAATAGATGGTACACCAGTTGCTTCTGGAGGAAGCACTTTTGTGGGAATATATGGTAGTATAACTGTTTTTCCTGATGGAAGTTATACATATACCCCAGATATAAGTAACCCTTTAGTTGCGAATTTATTAGTAGGACAAACACTTACAAGTACATTTGTGTATACACTATCTGATGGGGTAAATTCTGATACTGCCAATTTATTAATCACAATTAATGGTTCTGGTATAGATACGGATTTAGATGGAATCGCAGATAATGCAGATTTAGACGATGATAATGATGGGATTTTAGACCATCTTGAATGTGGAGATCCTAATATTAGTGGGGCAATTCCTATTGATATTTCTCGTATAGCAGTGCTTAGTGGTCATGCTTCTTTTGATGCCGTTAATATAGATACTATTGAGTTAACACCAGATTCTAATGATCAAGCAGGAACAGCAATGTCTACTAGGCAAATTGATCTTGCACAAAATTTCACACTTACTTATAGTTTAAATTTTGGTACAAATAGTGATACTAATGCCGCAGGTCATCAAGTCGATTTTGCAGGAGGAGGTGGGTATATAGTTGGAGGTGCAGATGGAATTGCTTTCGTACTTCATAATGACCCTAATGGTTCTTCTACAGTTGGGACTGCAGGAGCAGGAATAGGGGCCTCTGGAATAGTAAATGGACTAGCAATAGAATTTGATACTTTCGATAATACATTATTTGGAGGAAATGAAGGGGCTATTGCGGGCTTGGCTGCTCCAGCTGGTCTACGCAAGTTTGATCATACTTCTATTTGGGATACAGATGATGGCGATCCTTTTACTCATATAGGAGATGTTCCTGTTACTGTTGTTGGAGTTGGTGGAGAAATAGAAGATGGTAATTTTCATGAGGTGATAGTTAACTGGAATGCAACCACACAAGTATTGTCATGGAGTTTTGATGGAACAAATGTTGGCAGTTATACTAGCAATATTCCAGTAACTCATTTAGGAGGCTCTAGCTTGGCATATTTTGGATTGTCATCATCTACAGGTCTATTAAGAAATCGCCATCAGGTTAGTCTACAAAGTTTTGTTGGAACCTTAATTTTTTGTGATACAGATGGAGATAATATACCAGATTATTTGGATGCCGATAGTGATAATGATGGTTGTAATGATGCCAATGAGGCTTATAGTAATGCTACCGCCGATAGTAATGGTGACGGAACATATGGAGGAGTGGTAGGGCCAACAGAAGTTAACCCAGATGGAACTGTAACAGCGGCAGCTTATCCAGGAATTAGTACTAATGTAACTACAGCAACGCAAGTAACAGTAACAACACTTCCTGCAAATCAAACAGAACCCCCTGGTAGTTCAGCGGCATTTACTGTAGTTGCTACAGCTGATGATGCAACGAGTTATACCGCAGGAACACCAAATTATGGTACGCCAGGAAATGCAAATTCTGGATTGAACTACCAATGGTATATTGGTAATCCTAATTTAGGAGGAACTATTATAGATGGTACAGATACAAACTATACCAATTTTACAACTGCAACTTTAAATATTGGAGATGTTACAGGCTTAAATGCTACAGAATATTGTGTCCTTATTACGCATGATAATAATGCATGTATAAGTGTAGTAAATTGTGCAACATTAACTGAAGATCCGTTACCAATCGCAACAGACGATACCGGGGTTTATAACCCAGGCTTAGACGCCACA
>JAHDGB010000098.1 GCA_020627885.1 Flavobacteriaceae bacterium
GGTGGTGTAGAATCTTGAACTGTTATGGTTTGTATAAAATTTGCAATAGATCTACCACAGGCATCAGTAAAGGTCCATGTATTGGTGTAAGTGCCATTGGTTGCACAGCCAGAACCATCTGGAGTAAAAGATCCAGTGGTTTTTATTGGTGTTATGTTTGTACAATCAGCAACTGGGGTTGAGTTTTGAGCATTAGTTAAACCAGTGGTATCACTACAATCTAATGTAACATCTAAGCTTCCTGGAGTTGTTGCCCAAGTAGCAGGGGTGGGGGAATTTACAATTACAGCTGTACTTTCGCCATTGCCAACACCGCATGAATCTACTTGATTAGAACTATTTGTAGTATTGTTAGAGTTATTAATTGCTCCTTGATATGTTGCAATCATTTGAGAGTCTAAATTAGTAGAACAACCATTTTCTAAATAATAACAGCGGTCATTTACTCTAGTGGTATAATTAAAACTTAAAGATTCATTGATATCTAAAAGGCCATCTTGAGCATTGAAGATTAAAGTTCTTGTAGTATTATTGTAAGTGTAGGTTACACCTACAGGAAGTCCAACTATAGGTTCAATTAATTCAGAGCCTACAGGAATAATAGTAGTGAAATTTACATTAACAGCATTATCGTTACCATAATTAGTCATTTGAGTATTATAGGTTACAATATTATCGCTTGGATTATCTGTTGGTGTAATAGGAGTTGGGGTGGCAGTAAATAGAATAGGAGTCAATTCTGGTTTATAAACTTCTATGGCTAGTCCTATTAAAAAGAATCCATAGTCTTCTCCAGTAGTAATCAATTTTAAAGTAGCAGAAGATTGATTGTTTCCAATAATTTGATTTCCTGGGTTTTTTAAAGGGAAAAGGGCAGAGTCAAATCCTAAAGTGTTTGTACTAGAGGGAACTCGATCAACAAAATTTACTTCGTTTAAAGTAATTCTACTATTAAAGAAATTATCAGGAGATCTAAGAGGTTCACTAATATCTTCAAAAATGCTTGATGTATTTAATATTTGTAGTTTATCTCCAGGAATATTTCTATCGCCTTCAAGAGCTCCAACAAGAATATTAGCATTTACTTGACCGCTAGGTACCGTTTGGAAACCATTAAAATCAAAGATTAATTCGCTAGCAATTAAGGGGGTGGTTGGAGGCGTGTAATCAGGAGCTTGATATGGAACTACAGATACGTGTGCATAGCCATCAGAAACAGAAATGTTTTTTAATTTTAGATCTGGACTTTTGTAAACAAAAAGGATTTGCCATCCTCCAGATGTACCAATTGTGCCATAATAATCCTCTATGGTTCCTATCTTTCCTTCGACATTGGCAACCTGGTAAGTTCCATAAGGGTTTGTTAGTCCAACTACTTCATTAGTAATATCTTTATAGCAAATATAGGGTTCATTACTAAAATGAGTATCTCTTCCTCTAAATATGATATCATCTGCAGTTATTGTACTATAATTAGTTTGTCCTGGAAGTTTTAGTTTTACATCGTAATAATTCCAATTTGGTTGATTTTCAATGATTTCACCATTAGGTCCAAGAATTTCTTTATCTGCAGCCGCCCAGTATAACATTACTTTATCTAATATTAAACATGAAGCCCCAGGAGCAGGGTTACTAAATGTAGCGTTACTAGACTGAAATGTGGAGCTATCATTATCAATATCTACATATACGGTATCAAATAAATCATGATTGTCAACATGGTCTACGTTATAGTCTTGATCTTTATATTGAGATACCGTATTATTTGCAATTACAGTAATATCTCCTTTTAATGTTTTGGAATAACGTGGTTTAAATGGAACTTGAAGTTGAGAAAAAACGTTAGCACAAGAAAATAGTATTAGTATTGGTGCTAACACCAGTTTTAATACTGTAGGTTTATAATTTTTCATTAGAACGATAGGTTTTTTGAAAATAGGATTTAGTGAACATTTTTGGGATCTTGTATGTATGATACAAGTTTAGTCACTTCCTTTTCATTAGTAATTGGGTTGTGTATTAGAATGTTGCTGCAATTCCATGTCGCTATTTTTACATTGTTTGCTGCAGTAGCTCTAACGTATATGTTTTTAGTCATTCCAGGTTCAACAATCAATTCTTTTAACTGATTCTTTTTTGAAATATCATAAAAACTAAAATTAATGTTTGAATGCTCTTTATGATCCGTACATGCAATTGTTTCAGTTTTAAGTGTATAGTTTTTAGCAGTTTTAGAAGTGTTTTTAACTTCTATTTTGTGAAATGCATGTATATTAGAAATAGTACTTTTTTTTATTAAAAATAGGTTAGGTGTTGTTTTTAGATTTTGAGGTATAATCACCTTGCTATTTCTATCTGTATTTTTACTAGATGGCTTATATCTGTTTTGACCAAAAGAAAATTGTATACTAATTAGGGCTATAATTATAACAAGTGATTTTTTCATAATGTATTGTAATTGTGTTTCGATATATTTTTGCTTTATTTATTTAGCATTACACAATTTAACTTAAATCATTATGAGAACAAAATTATTTAGATCAGTAAACTATAAATAGCTCTTAAATAGGTTGTTTCAAAATTAGGGACTTGAGTTAATAATTGTTTAATAGCACTCCTAAAATAATAAGTAATTCAGTTTATTATCAAATAAAAAAGTTTAATCACAAAAAAAATCGTTCAAAAAACCAAAATTAACAAAAAAATCGACAAAATGCAAAAAAAATCGACAAAAGAAGGTAGGGTGCTAAGGTTAGTTCGACATGCAAAATCATCATGGAAGTATGATTTGCAGGATGTTGAGAGACCTTTAAAACGTAAGGGGATAGAGGATGCTAATTTAGTAGCTACAAATTTATCGAATGAAAATTTTATTCCTTGTTTAATACTATCTAGTCCATCTGTTAGAACTGTAAAAACAGCAGAGATTTTTATTAACCAATTAAAGTTGAATAAAACACAATTTGAAATACGAACCAAATTATATGATTTTTCTGGTTATGATTTAATAAAAACAATTAAAAGTACAAACGATTCTATTAAAGATCTTATGGTTTTTGGCCATAATAATGCTTTAACATGTTTTGTAAATGAGTTTGGAAATATTCCAATTGAAAATGTAGTGACCTCGGGATATGTGGAAATTTTTTTTAATCAAAGTTCATGGCAAAATATAAATAGAGGCATTACAAAAAGAATAGTATTTCCTAAAGGTTTAAAAGCTAAATTGTAATCAATATATTTGTTAAAGAATTGTATGAAATGATAAAATTGAAAAAAAATAAATATCAATATATAAATAGAGAATTAAGTTGGTTACAGTTTAATGCAAGAGTACTCCAAGAGGCTTCAGATAAAACTGTACCTTTAATAGAACGATTACGGTTTTTAGGGATTTTCTCAAATAATTTGGACGAATTTTTTAAAGTTAGATATGCAACTATTAAACGTATAGATGAAGCAGGTAAAGCAGGAGTTAATCAATTAGGAGGAATTAAAGCTTCAGATTTGTTAGAACAAATTACTCAAACAGTAATTAAATATCAAGCCTCTAGTTTAAAAATTTTAGGAAGTATTAGAAAGGCTTTAGCTAAGGAGGATATTCATATAATAAAAGAAGATGAACTTACTGATTCTCAGCAATTATTTATTAAAGATTATTTTATACAAAAGATAAGTCCAGCACTGGTAATTATTATACTTAATGAAAATACTGCTTTACCAAACCTTAAAGATAATGCCGCTTATTTAGGGATAAATATGTGTTTAAAATCTAAATCTAATCAATATGCATTAATAGAGATTTCTAAACGTATGGATCGTTTTATTGTTTTGCCTATGGAGAATAATAGAAATTATATCATAATGTTAGATGACCTTTTGAGGTATTGCTTGGATGACATTTTTAACATATTTGATTACTCGTCCATAACGGCACACATGATAAAAATAACAAGGGATGCAGAATTAGATTTAGAGAGTGATTTGAGTAAAAGTTTTATGGAAAAAATCAGTAATAGTGTTAAAGAAAGGCAAGAGGGGGCTCCTGTACGTTTTGTTTACGACCAAACTATAGATGATAAAACTCTTGCTTTTTTTATGTCGAAAATGGGAGTAGAACAAACAGATAGTGTTATTCCTGGTGGAAGGTATCATAATAGACGTGATTATATGAATTTTCCAAGTTTAGGTAGAAAAGATTTATTGTATAATAAAATTACACCATTACTTATTAGAGGCTTAAGTTTGAAATCTAGTATATTTCAGGCTATTGCTAAAAAAGATTATTTACAATATACGCCTTATCATACATTTTCTTACACGGTAAAATTTTTACGAGAAGCAGCTTTAGATCCAAAAGTAAAAACAATAAAAATTACAATTTATCGCTTAGCAAGAATTTCGCATGTGGCAAGTTCCTTAATTAATGCTGCTAAAAATGGGAAAAAAGTAACAGTAATTATAGAAATTCAAGCTCGTTTTGATGAGCAAGCAAATATCGATTACGCTGAACAAATGCAACGAGAAGGGGTGAATTTGATATTTGGTGTTCAGGGATTAAAAGTACATAGTAAGGTTTGTGTTATTGAAAGAATCGAAAAAGAAAAAATAAAAAGATACGGTTTTGTAAGTACAGGGAATTTTAATGAATCGACAGCAAAGATATATACAGATTACACGTTGTTTACCTCGAATTCTAAAATATTGAAGGATTTAAATAAAATGTTTGATTTTTTTCAAGTAAACTATAAAGTAAGCCGCTATAAGCACATTATAACTTCTCCTCATTACACGAAAAATACTTTTTATAAATTAATTGATAATGAGATCGCGAATAAAAGAGCAGGGAAACCAGCTTATATTAAGTTAAAAATGAACAGTATTTCTAGTTATAAAATGATTAACAAATTGTATGAAGCAAGTACAGCTGGAGTAAAAATAGATATGGTTATTAGGGGGGTGTGTAGTTTAGTAACTGGAGTTAAAGGAATGAGTGAAAACATAGAAGTTGTTAGTATAATTGATAAGTTTTTAGAACATACTAGACTGTATATTTTTTGTAATAATAATATGCCTAAAGTTTATATTTCTTCTGCAGATTGGATGACTAGAAATATAGATCATAGAGTAGAGGTAAGTTGTCCAATTTATGATCAGGATATAAAGCAAGAGCTTATAGATAGTTTTGACATTTGTTGGAAAGACAATATAAAAGCAAGAATATTAAATAAAACTCAAGACAATAAGTACAGACGTAATAAAAAAGAAAGTATTAGAGCTCAATATGCTACTTATAATTACTTAAAAAATAAGTTAAATAATTAATGCTAAATATAAAAAAATATGCAGCAATAGATATCGGGTCAAATGCTGTAAGATTACTGGTTTCTAACATTATTGAAGAGAAAGGGAAATCAACACGTTTTAAGAAGAGTTCTTTGGTGAGAGTTCCAATTCGTTTAGGGGCTAATGCGTTTTTAGAAGGAGAAATTGGAGAAGAAAACATAGTACGAATGGTAGATACAATGTATGCGTTTAAATTACTAATGAAATCTCATAAAGTGATTAAATATAAAGCTTGTGCTACTTCAGCTATGCGAGAAGCAGTTAATGGGGCCGATGTGGTTAATTTAATTTTAAAAAAAACGGGCTTAAAAATTGATATTATTGAAGGAGAAGAAGAAGCAGCAATTATTGCAGCTACAGATTTGCATACTTTTATAGATAAGAATAAGACTTATCTATATGTTGATGTGGGAGGAGGTAGTACTGAGTTTAGTATTATTCATCATGGTGTAAAAAAAGCATCAAAATCATTCAAAATAGGTACTGTGCGTTTATTGAATAATGTAGTGAAAAAAGAATTATGGAAAGTATTAGAAAATTGGGTAAAATTTAATACCAAAACCTATGATAAAATTGAAGTTATTGGATCTGGAGGTAATATTAACAAAATTTTTAAAATCTCTGGTAAAGCAGCAACAAAACCATTAACTTATTTTTATTTAACCTCGTATTATAATATGTTGAAAACATATTCTTATGAAGAAAGAATCTCTGAATTGCACTTAAATCAAGATAGAGCAGATGTTATAATACCTGCAACTAGGATATATCTTTCAGCAATGAAATGGAGTGGAGCTAAAGATATTTATGTTCCAAAAATTGGGCTTTCTGACGGGATAATTAAAAGTATTTATAATAATACTGTATCTTCGCATACAAAATTTGAATAATCGATGTGTCTTTAGCTTATAATAAATAGAGTTAGAATAGATATTTATTTATGTTTAAGTTCAGTATAATGTGTAATTGAAATATAATTTATGAAAAAAAGGATACTTTTTATAGTAGTTTTAATGTTCTCTATATATGGATTTTCTCAATCTTTATTTGGGGTTAGATCTGGGATTAACATTTCAAATTTAGATTTTGAAGATAATCCAACAGTTAGTAATAAACATAGAAATGGTTTTTTTGTTAGTTTTTTAGCTGAATATGAGTTGTCTGATCGTGTTTTGATTTCTCCAGAATTACAATTCTCTGCAGAAGGTGCAAAATTTGAGCCAATACGATTAGATTATATTCAAGTGCCAATTCAAATAAAATACCGTGTAAATGACGCAATAGCTTTTGGTATTGGGCCACAAGTAGGTATAAAAACTCATAAATATGAAGATAGTCTAACAAACATTGCAATTTCTTCTATTGGGGGTATAGAATATAGAGTAACCCCTGATTTTTTTATAGATGCAAGATATTCGTATGGGTTTACTAATATTTTTGATAAAGAATTAAATACAGAAGCAAAGAATACTAATATACAACTTGGGGTAGGAATTAAATTTTAGCCATGTATTGTTTTCGATTTGCTTAAGGTGGTCATAATTTCTGCTTCAAAATTAAGTAATTCATTCCATTTTTTGTCTACTTCATCTCTATTTCCATATTGTCGGGCAAATTTTAAAAACATAGTGTAGTGATTTGCTTCACTTATCATTAAGTCGTTATAAAACTTGGCTAATGTTTCGTCTTTTAGTTCCATAGAGAGTAACCTGAAACGTTCGCAACTCCTTGCTTCTATAAGTGCAGCATATAACAAACGGTGTATCAATTGCGTATTACGACTGCCGCCTTTAGGAAAGAAATTAAGTAATTGAATGACATAATGATCTTTTCTATCTCTACCTAATACCCAACCTTGTTCTATAATTTTATCATGGACTAGTTTGAAGTGGCTAATTTCTTCTTTTACTAGGGCTATCATTTCTTGAACAAGTTCCGTATATTCAGGAAAGCTTACGATAATTGATATAGCTGTGCTTGCTGCTTTTTGTTCGCAAAAAGCATGATCTATTAATATATCCTTAATGTTTTTTTCTGCAATATTTACCCAACGCGGGTCGGTCGGTAGTTTTAATCCTAACATGGTTTTATAAGTCTAAGTCAAATGTTTTGCGTAGTAGCTCTAAATTTGGGTTCTTTTCTTTTAATTTTTCGTATTTCTCTTCAGGAGTATACGCGTATTTTTTTTCTAGTTCTTCAACTATTGTAATATCTAGGTTAATATCATAATTTTGAAGTGTTCTTCTTAGATAGTTTAATAAATCATACTGTTGTCTTTCTACCTCAACTTTATTCGTTTCATTTGGAAACCTTAAATGGATAGTGGTATCATTTAGTCGAGGGGTGTCTATAGATAATATAGAGGCTAAATTAAATTTTCCTTCTTTTTGTAAACTGTTAGTAAATGTGTTCCATGCCGATAATAATTCTTCTTGAGAAAAAGAGTTTTTTGGTAAATCTTTTTCATCTATTACAACATCCATTTGTTTAATTTGGTGTTCTTTTTTTGCTCTGATGCTGCTTAAAGACAAGCCAGAGCTCGTTTTTTTTGTTATATTTAGAGTGCTTTTTTTGTTTTTATCACTGGTATTTATGGTATCTATATTATTTTTTGGAGTAGATGTATTTGTGGTTTTTATAACAGAATTTTGAGTGTCTGAATTCTTTTTTGGTGCAGGAACTGAAGTAATCCCAATTTTTTTATAATAAGAAGGGGGTATTATGTAGTGCTTACTTTTTTTTTTTCTCCATTAAAAGAGATAGAGGCTAACTGCATTAGGCATAGTTCAACAAGTAAGCGTTGATTTTTACTCGTTTTATATTTGAGATCTGTTTCATTTGCTAAAGCAATACCTTTTATTAAAAAATCTTGAGAAGTAATCTTAGTTTGTTCTAAATATTTAGTTTTTGTGGTTTCACCTACTTCTAATAACTCAATGGTGGCAGGGTTTTTACAAACTAGCAAGTCTCTAAAGTGAGAAGCTAAGCCTGCAATGAAATGATGCCCGTCAAAACCTTTAGATAATGTATGGTTAAATTGTAAAAGTAATTCTGGGATTTTATTTTCTATAATTAAACGAGTACTTGTAATATAAGTTTCGTAATCTAAGACATTTAGATTTTCAGTAACAGCTTGTCTTGTTAAGTTTTTTCCTGAAAAACTAACGACGCGGTCAAAAAT
>JAHDGB010000099.1 GCA_020627885.1 Flavobacteriaceae bacterium
TTGTTCTTCTTTTATAATCTTGATAAAAAACTAAAAGCAAAACAATAACTAATAACGTTATTATTAAGTAAAACATCTCTTTAGTCTTTTATAATTTCTTTCAGTTGCCTGTCTTGGTCTATTTGCCATGTATTATAAATACCATCACCATCAAAATCTTGCAGTGAAGTTGCATTGGCTTTAAATGTATTTATTGAAGCTTCAATAATTTCAATTTTATATACCGCTTGACCACCTTTATCGATGGTTAGTACCTGTTCAAAATTTATATCATTAAGGTCTGACGAATATTTAGAATGTCTGTAAAAATAATTCTTTTCTAAACTATGCACCATAGACAACATATTTTGTGCTTCAGTAGCTTTAGCCATAGCAACTACAGGTGCTTGGCTAGGCAGTGCCAAGTATATAAGTATGCCTATAATACAAAGCACTATTAATATTTCTGATAACGAATATGCTTTAAGGTGGGGCTTTTTTTGATTTGGGATCAACATAGCTCATTTAGTTTTAATAGATTAAATCATTATAATACTAAGTATAGAAATAAATATATGACTTTTAGTTGGTTAAGAAAATTTTAACCCTATTAATTTTCAATAATTTTACTTAAATCAAATAGAGGCGAATACATAGCCACCATTATAAACCCTACTATTCCTCCAATAATTATAATCATTAAAGGCTCTAGAATGGTTCCTATAATTTTAGTAGAATGATCTATCTCTTCATTATATTGATTTGCTAAGCCATCATACATTTTATCTAATTCATTAATTTGCTCACCTATTGACGTAAGCGAAACGATTTTGGGTGTAAATATGGTATGCTTTTTTAAACTATCGCTTAAGGCACCTCCTTTAAGAACTTCTTTTTTGCTTGCTTGAATTGCTTTTTTTAACGGATGAAACGATATCATTTTTTCTGTTAACCCTAAAGCAGTAATTAAAGGGGTCTTAGCATACAATAATAAACTTAGCGATTGACAATATCTTGCCAAATAAATTTTTTTAATAAGCGAACCAAAAAAAGGTATTTTAATTACTATGCTAGACTTAACATCTTTAAATCGTTCATTATTTTTAAATAGCTGATGCATAATAAATAATGACAAAAAAATAATAAAAACCCCCATTACTATGGCACTAAAATTATTTGATAATTTCACTACAAATTTAGTTATCTCTGGCAACTCTTTTCCAAATTGCTGAAAAACTGAAGCAAACATTGGCACAACATAACTTAACATAAAATAGAGTACCGCAAATGTAATTAGCAACACAAATACTGGATAAGCTAAAACGGATACAATTTGCCGTTTCATTTTAATCTTTCTAGTAAAGTATTTTTGTAGCTGATCAAATATTTCTGGCAACCGTTTCGTTTCCTCTCCAATCTTTACACTATAATATTCATAAGGAGAAAAGAACGAATAATTCCGAATCGTTTCATGCAACGTTTTTCCTTTTACCACCTGATTGTTAATATCTCTATAAATAGAACGAATAAATTTTGACTTCTGTTGATTGGTTAATATGGTAAGTGCCTGATTAAAATCTACTCCAGATTTGATAAGCGTTGAAAACTCTCTATAAAACTCTTCTTTTTGTTTATCAGGAAATCGATTAAATATCGATTTTGAGCGCTTACCATCTAAGACTTTTTTATACTTCCTTTTTTCTTTTTTTGTAGAATATGAATTAATATCAATCTTCATCAAAATAGGTTTTGTTTATAGTTTCTGCAATACTCTTATTTAATAAATAATATGAAACAATTTTATCATTTAGCACCTCTAAAGTTAACATCATTCTTTTCCTTCCTATAGAGTTTTTAATATCTACATATTTAAAATCAGTAGTTAAAATATTAAACGTATCTATACTCTTCTTTTTTTGTCTTAAAATATTTTCTTTATTAAAACGATAAGTTGTTATTAATCCATTATACTGTTTTAAAATTAAGGTTTCATTTTCAATTATATAACTATTCGTAGCATTTATATCGCATTTAATAGTATTGTTAAATAAATTATATTCTAGTATTGCTGTGTTTTCTTTTTCTAAAAGAATCATTTGCTTATTAAACAAGTTAAGCATGAGATATGATAAACTTACAATAATACTTATGAGCATAATGCTTAGTAACGTTTCTAATATTGTAAATGCTCTTAATTGTTTAGTCATTGTAATAAGGAACTATTCTTTTTATACTATGAATTTTGTTTTTCGTTTTAATAGTCCATTTTAATTCTGCTGTATTTTTTTCATTGTGTACTTCTACTTCCTTATTAATACTATAGTTTTTATAATTATAAATGGCATTATCATAGTTTTTTTCTTCGACAACCATTTGGTTTAATAATTCTACTTTGTGTTTTGCATTATAATATGCTAAAGAATGGTTTTGTTTAACTACATTTAAATAAATAAGAAAAGCTACCAAAAGGCAGATTGAAATAATTACAATAGCAATTATCGTTTCAATTAAGGAAGCGCCTTTTAGTTGCCTAAAACGTTTTAATACATGCATACTCTTTATTTGTTTTATCTGCATTAAATAAGTTTAAACCGATAAAAGGCTTAGGTAAACTGTCTTTATTAATTATAGCATTAAATAGCATATTTTCGTATCTAGAAGATCGGGTTTTTAAATAAAACCTATCAGTATAAATACTACCAATAATTTTTCCTTTTAGTTGTGTACGCCCATAAGAGTAGACATCTCCAACAACTGTTGCATACTCATCAATTTCTAGTGTTCGCTTTAAAGATCCGCTATAGGTTTTTCCATTTATAATAATTCCTCCTATTACTGTGCTATTTTTCTCTACCTTAACTAAAACAGAATCTTTATCGTTTTCAATATAAATACTGGAAGGATATAAAAGTGATACATTTTCATTAATTACTACCTCTTGCTTTGCTATAATTTGTAAGCTCCCTTTAAAGCCAGAATCAATAGTTACTCGTGGAGCAATAATTAAAACATCATTTAATTTAGCTGAAGCACCAACTCTTAATTCGTTATTAGAAGCAAAAATGATATTTCCTTTACCTGTTATATCATCTAAATTATAATTATTAACAATATACACCTTAGTTTCGTTGTCAAAACTATTAATTATAGTATCAAATTTTTCACTCTGAAAAGGCAACGATTTATATTTATAAAAATCTACAATTGAGGGTTTACTTATTTTTGGCAATAGATTCTTAGACTTTTGTTGGCGTCCTTTAATAGTTACTTTATTCTTTATTTTATTATTAACATATGTTTGTTCAGTTATTCCGTTTGGGACTTTAATATCTCCATAAATATTAACCCTACCTGATAGTTTTAACGTTTTATCATAATTTGTAACATATAAAGCCAATCTGTTTTTTAAATTTCGACGTTCTCCAACCAATGCTATTTTAGAAATAGTATCATTTTTAAAAATAGTTTTGCTTATTAAAATATCATAAAAACCCCAATTTTTTTTCTTTACGTAAGAATAAATACCATCATCAAAAAGATCTTTCTGTTGGGCTTCATTATATGTTAATATTTCGAGGTTATTTAAAAAATAAGTAAAGGATGAGTTATTTCTATTAATTAAATGATTTTTCATTTCTAGCTTCTTCTCTAATAAGCTTTGATAATGAGAAATAAAGACCAAGCAACTACAAAGAATAGAAATAATAAGACATATAAAAATGGCGTTAGCCATAGAAGATGCTGTTATTTGATTTTTTTTTAGCATTTAATAGAAAAATTAATGACACTATAAAAACTATAGCTTTACTTTTTAGAAACAACATTAAATTTAATTTTTAACTTTTTTTCTAAAAAGTCGCTGAAAAAAACTTTTTTTTATAGGCTTTATTTCTGGAATAGAAATTTCTCCTTTTTTATAAACTATTGTATCTCCTTTTTTATTATTAATCCATTTCCCTGTTTTCAAATCATTCTTATATTTCCCTTTTTCTAATTCATTTCCGATAGAATCATAAGAAACAAGGACGCCTTTTTTCTTACCCTTACTCCAATTTATCATTTTTTTTAATTGCCCATTTTCATACCAAGTTTTCCATACACCGTCTTTAAGTCCATAATAGAACAGGCCCTTTTCTGCTAATTGTTTTGACCTATAATACTTAATATAACGATCGTGTAATAACTCACCTCCAACACCAGATTGAGAATTATGAATTTCTCCTGCCTTAAACCAATAGTATACTTTATCATAATCAAAAGAAGTTTCTTCGTTAACCAATACATAACATTCTATGTCAAACTCATCATTTCTAACTATTTTTTTTTGAATATCTTTTTCAATAAAAATACTCATTGAGGAGGTAATTGTTAATAAACTTAAAAAAATACTAAATTTAATCATTGGGGATTTATTTTGGTTAATACAACTAAAAGAGGTGTAAATAAATGGAACAAAAATCAATTAGATCAAGGTATTAATGGCTATACAAAAAGAAATTGTTTTTTAAATAAAAAATAACTCTAATTATAATTTAAATGATCTCAACATTTTAATACTATAAAATATTGTAATATTAAAATGCTTGACAATTAATATATACAATATAATCATTTTGATTGGATATGAAAAATGAATCTTACCTTGCCGCTTAAAAAGCTACCAATTCGTTTAATTTACTCAAAAAAGATAAATTAGTATAAAAAAACCTCTAAATAGTAACTTAGAGTCCTTTTTTATATCGTACATTATGTACTAATTTTTACGAAGCACCTTATCCATTTTAGTTTCTAATGCTTTTAATCTTTTGTTTTGTTCTTTAATTGATTTTTTCTGAGCCTTAATTATTTCTTGTTGCTCCTTAATTGCTTGAGTTAGGATAGGTATAAACCTTGTATAATCTATCATAACAAAAGTTTCAGTTTTACCTTCCACAGCTTCCTGATTAGACTTTACCGCTTTAGCTCCGGTAATGCTTAAGCTCTTTTTTCTTGTAATTTCAGGTAATATATTCCTTACCTCTTGAGCAATAAACCCATATTCCTTTTCAGTATTTAACCCCATATTTGGATACTTATCAAGGTTGAATTTATATGAAACTGGATTTAGTTTATCAACGATATCTAATGCCTTATTAATTTTTTTAACATTTTTTTTAGTTTTTCTATCTGAAACATTATAAAAACCCCCTGTATATCCAAGATCATTAAGAAAAAGACCTCCAAAACCTGCTCCTCCTGTAGCATTTCTAGTCCCTAAAACACCTATACCGTCTCTTGCATTTGCAATTCCTCTAACCCCTATTGCTCTATTAGTTGCAGTTCCATTTATAGCTAATCCAAACACTCCTGTTACAGATGCACCACCATTATAGGCAGTAATTCCCTCTAAACTGTTGTAATTATTTGTTGCACTAGTATTGTAAGAAGATAAAGCCACTCCAGAAGTCCCCGCATTAGTATATGTTGCCATAGCATTGGCCCCCACATTAACCCCTCCATTTGTCATTTCAAAAAAACTTGATGGGTTATTTGTTCTTATCCCTATACGATCATTTCCTCCGTTCACGAAAAAGCCATTCACTTGATTTTGTGTTTCTACTCTAAAATCGACATCTACACCAGATTCATTAAAAACCACATAGTCGTTAGTATCTTCAACAAAATCAAGCATCCTTACTCCTCCGGCATGAATTCGAATTTGATCATCTGTCGGAAACCTCCAAAAGGTATCTGCATCTCCATTGTGATACATGTAATGATTGTGTCCTATATTACCTTCTACATCCAATTCGTAAGTTGGAGTAGTTGTACCTACTCCTACCCTATTAGTACTAGCGTCGACACTTATTGTGCCTCCATCGATTCTTACATCTCCATCATTATCATTATTAATATATAATACTGTACCAGTATTAGTAATGATTTCATTTCCATCTAAACGAAGGCTGTTTGCAATTTCTAAAACGCCAGTATTGGCTACTCCAGATGCATCTGTGATACCAGACATTTCCACCCTTCCATCAGCTAATACTTGAAATCGGTTTACACCATTATCTTGTATATTAAAATCTCCTGTACCATCTAAGTTATAAGTCATTTGGTTAGCCCCTTGAGTAATTGTAGTATTCTCAACTAAAGCACCACCTAGTCTTGCACTACTGGCTCCTACATTATAATTTAACCCATTATCTACACTTATTTCCCCTCCGCTACCAACTGCATTCCAACTAGATCCATTCCAAAAATGAAAACCTACACCTGTAAATGCATTTGTATTCCATACTAATAACCCTGCTGGAGCCCCACCAGTAATTGGTGCAATGGTAAATAAATTTGAAATATCTACCCTAGGCACAAGTAAACCTTTATCCGTACTCGTTACATCTAGTATAGATCCTGCTGTAGGCGAAGTTGTTCCAATACCAACTTGCGAATAACTTAAGTTGAGTGAAAATAAAAAAAATGAAAAATATAATAAAGAAATCGTTTTTGCGTTCATAATACTATGCTATAAAAGGTTGTTAATAGATTTTAGGTCATGAATTAAAGATACTGCATTTCATCTAAAAAAACAAGCATTTAATCGATAATAAATAATATTTATCTAGGACTAGCTGTTTTACCCCAAAAAGCCTTTAAAAAAGACAAATAACACGCAATAAAAATACAATAAAAAACTACATATCAAATAGTTACAATACACTAAATCATACAAAAACAACAACCAAATGGAACGTATAGATGTTATTAAACACCAACAAGAACAATTAATGAATCGTTACAAAGATTTAATTGAAAGAGCTTATAGTTTAAAAGAAACGGATCATGAACAAAGTGATATTTCCGAGTATAACGCAATAAAACTTCTTAGTAAGTTAAAAAAATTAGACTACTTTTTAGTATAGTAATTACAGGTTCATTCTTAATTTTTTAAAATAGTTAAAAGCTTTAATTAGCCTTGATCCATACCATGAAAAGTATTCACCATCTACAAAAATGGTTTTTGAATGATGAGAAACACGTCCTATTTCAAAAGCATGTTCATCCTTAAAAGGATACGGTTCGCTAGATAAAAATATTAACTCTGGATCACCTTCTTTTTGAATGTTATCAATAACAACTTCGGGGTAACGTTCTAAATTATTGTATACATTTTTATATTTATTTAGCTTTAAAATATAATTAATAAATGTTTCATTACCAGCCACCATCCATGGTTTTCTCCAAATAAAATAAGCCACTTTTAGAGTCGGTTTATCTTTTACAAAACTTTTAAAATCATCTAAGTTAAATTGTATTTTGTTTATTATTTTAGAAGCTTCAGTTCTTATATTAAATAATTCACCATACAAAGAAATTAATTCTAAGGTATCGTCAATTGATACTATATTAGAAATATGCACTGGGCAAATTTGTTTACAAGTTTCTACAATTTCTCTTGTATTCTCTTCTTTATTACATAAGATAATATCTGGTTTTAAACTTTTTATTTTATCTATTTTAATTTGTTTGGTACCACCTACTACCTGCTTTGTACTTTTGTAATGAAAAGGATGAACACAAAACTTAGTAATACCCACAATTTTATCTTCTAAACCTAAATCATGTAATAATTCTGTTTGAGAAGGCACCAAAGAAACAATTCTCATAGGTGTATTTTCAATACAAATACCTCTATTTAATTGATCTTTAAACACCATATTACTTTTATTTGAATTGAATTAAAAGGTCTTCCATTTGTTTTTGGATCTCTTTTGCTTTTTCTGCAGCTGCAATATGAAAATTAGAATTATTTGATGCATAAATAATACCGCGAGACGAATTTATTAATAGCCCTATATTTTTATTCATTCCATATTTACAAACGTCTAAAAGGCTTCCGCCTTGAGCGCCAACTCCAGGAACAAGTAAAAAATTTTCAGGAACAATCGCTCTAATTTCTTTAAAAAATTTAGCTTTGGTTGCTCCAACAACATACATTAAATTTTCAGAATTCATCCATCCTTTTGAGGTTTCTAAAACATGCTTATATAATTCTTGATCATTAATTTCTTTGGTTTGAAAATCGTAAGCCCCTTCATTGGAGGTTAAAGCCAACATAATAGTATGCTTATTCTTAAATGCTAAGAATGGTTCTATAGAATCTTTACCCATATATGGCGCCACTGTAATGCTATCAAAATTCAGGTCATCAAAAAATGCTTTTGCATACATTGTGCTGGTGTTACCAATATCTCCTCTTTTAGCATCAGCAATGGTATATATCTCTGGGTATTTGCAATTTATATAACTAATTGTTTTTTCTAAAGCTTTCCATCCTTTAATACCATAAGCTTCATAAAATGCTGTATTGGGTTTATAAGCGACACATAGGTGATGTGTTGCATCTATAATAGCTTTGTTAAATGAGAAAATAGGATCTTCTTCTTTTAAAAGGTGTTTGGGGATTTTATTTAAATCGACATCTAATCCTATACATAAAAAAGATTTTTTTTTACGAATTTGTTTTATTAATTCTTGTGTTGTCATTT
>JAHDGB010000100.1 GCA_020627885.1 Flavobacteriaceae bacterium
AAAAAAAATCTCACCATGAAAATGATGAGATTTTTTAATTCTTATAAAACGTTATTCTAGTAGTAAGTAAAACGTCTTACTTTTGAAATATATTTAGCTAAACGTATTACTTGGTGGCTATAGCCATATTCATTATCATACCAAATATATAATAACACATTTTTACCATCTTTTCTAACAATAGTTGCTTTGCTGTCATAAATTGATGGGGCTGAGCTTCCTACTATATCACTAGAAACAAGTTCGTCACTCATTTCATATTTAATTTGTTCAACTAAATTACCTTCTAAAGCATATTTTTTTATAGTAGAATTAAGACTATCTAAAGTTGCTACAGATTCTAATTCCAAATTAAGAATAGCTAGAGACCCATTAGGTACAGGCACACGGATTGCATTAGAAGTTAGCTTTCCTTCAAAACTTGGTAAAGCTTTAGATACAGCTTTACCTGCACCAGTTTCAGTAATGACCATGTTTAAGGCAGCTGCACGACCACGACGATACTTACCATGCATATTATCTACTAAATTTTGATCGTTAGTATAGGCATGTATTGTTTCTAAATGGCCACTTTTAACACCATAAGCATCTTCCATCACTTTTAGAATTGGAGTAATAGCATTAGTCGTACAAGAAGCAGCAGAGAAAATATCTAATTTATCAGGATCGTTTTCTAAATGATTAACACCATGGACAATATTTGGAATACCTTTCCCAGGTGCTGTTAATAAAACTTTATCTGCCCCTTTAGAGTTTTTTAAACGTGTTAAAGATTCTTTATCTCTGAAAGCACCAGTATTGTCAATTATTAAGGCATTATTTATATCATATTTTGTATAATCTATCTCTTCAGGTTGGTTTGCAGATATAATTCTAACGGTAGTTCCGTTAATAATTAAAGATTCATTTTCTACATCTACACTAACAGCTCCTGAAAAATCACCATGAACAGAATCATTTCTTAATAATGCAGCTCTTTTTTCTAATATTGTAGCATTAATTTTTCCACGAGTAACGATAGCTCTTAAACGTAATTGATTTCCTTTTCCAGCTTTAGTCATTAATTCTCTAGCAACTAATCGACCTATTCTTCCAAATCCGTATAAGACAACATCTTTAGGTGTAATATTATTATTTACTTTAGCCCCATTAAGTTTGTCAGCAACAAAAGCCATTGCATTACTAAATTTCTCTTCTTCAAGATGGTATTCATAGGTTAGTTTTCCGATATCTAACTTAGCAGGAGGGATATCAAGTGTTTTTATAGCTTGCGCAATTTCAACCGAATCAAATATCGAAATGGGTTTTTGAACAAATTGCCCAGCATATTCATGTAAATTTAAAATTTCACTTACATTACGATCTATTATTGCATTTCTAAAGATGACTAATTCTATAGATTTGTCATACCATAAGTCACTTACAATTTTAATAAATTCTACAGTAGCACGACGTCTATCGGCTTGAAATGCTAATTCACTTTCATAACTTTCAATTAAAGGCATATGTTTTGTTTTTAGTGTGATGTTAGTTCTGTTTTAGTTAGAATATATAGTTGTTATAAATTTAATTTACAGAATTTGCGCAAAAGTATTGATTTATATCGTTTTCATAAAACTTTTTCGACAAAATACATGAAAGCTATTTTAAAAAATAGTCTTGTTTTACTATTTGATGAGTTTTTTTTACTTTTATGAATGAACAAAAAATCAGTTTTAAAAAATGAGCTTCATTATTTTTTAAAAATACTATCCATAATTGTATTTATTCCTTTAAAGAAAAAATAAATAGCTGAAAAACATAGCAGTATACCTAAAATTAAAATTGGAATATATAATGGTTTTTCTTGATTACTGAATGCAATGTGAATTAATAGAGGGCCTAATATTAATAAAGCTAATGTAAACCCCATTGTTTTTATTCCCTGAACAAGAAGAGCTTTATTTGTTCGGTTAGTTTCCATTTTTAAATGCATTTATAGCTTGTCTTACATTATTGTGTTTTTTCAATAAAAGACTTGCTTTATCATATGGTATTTGTAACTCTTTTGCTATCATTTTAATACCACGATCTACCAATTTGTCGTTACTTAACTGCATATCTACCATTTTATTTCCTTTAACTTTACCTAATTGAACCATGGTTGCTGTAGTAATCATATTTAAAACTAGCTTTTGAGCAGTACCAGCTTTCATCCTTGAACTTCCAGTTATAAATTCTGGCCCAACAATTATCGATATTGGGTGTTTTGCTGTTAGCATTAAAGGACTTCCTTCGTTACAGGTAATGCAACCGGTTATGATATTATTTTCATTACATTTTTGTAAGGCACTAATAACATAAGGTGTTGTTCCGGATGCTGCTATTCCAATTACGATATCATTAGTAGAAATATTATAATTATTTAGGTCTTTCCACCCTTGTGTTTTAGAATCTTCAGCAAACTCAACAGCTTTTCTTATAGCGTTGTCGCCTCCAGCAATTAAACCTATAACTAAATTGTCTGGAACACCAAAAGTTGGAGGACATTCTGAGGCATCTACGATACCTAATCGACCACTTGTACCAGCTCCTATGTAGAATAATCGTCCTCCAGATTTTAATTTATTAACGACTTGATGGATGAGTTTTTCTATTTGAGGCAATGCTTTTTCTACAGCTAATGGTACTGTTTTATCTTCTTTATTAATGTTTATTAATAAATTATTAATAGACATGTTTTCAAGATTATCGTATAAAGAGTCTTGTTCTGTAGTTTTTATAAAATCCATATTTCAAAAATATGATATTAATAATAGTTTTATAGAAATAGAAGCTAAATATATTCTTCTATTCTATTGAGTAAACCAATTCATAGACTTGAGAGACCCTAAAGAACCCCAAAGGAAAATTATCTGGGTTTGTTTCATTTATACAATTGCCACGAACTGTGGCTGGTTGTACCTGAAATGGACCATCGTCTGGTTCGGTTTGTTGTAATAATAAAAAGATATATTCATAAAACTGTTTTGAGCTTCCCATAATTTTTATCGTTAATTCATCCTCAGGTTTTAAATCTTCGCTTGAGAAAAAAGCAAATATTTGATTGCCATCAAAAAAAACATCATCAGAAGCATCAATTACTGGGTTAATTTCTGTGGGACTATCTAGTTCAAAAAAATAGTAGTTTTCCTCATTTTCTGGATCTGTAAAATAGGCTTTAATTTCAACTTCATTTCCACTAAACCCACCATCATTTTTTTGTTCAACATAATCAAATGGTACTGTAGATCTTAACTTTTCAGTAGCTGTATAAGTTTCATTATTATAATTTATTGTAAGATCATAAACTTCATCAATAGAAGGAGTAAAAGTTGTTGTTTTATAAATGCCAGTATTGCCATCTTCAATAAAATTAAAAATAGTGCCATTAGAGTCTGTTACCGTTACTGTAGCATTATTTGCAGGAGGGATTTCATTTTCGTAAAATGGGCTGGTCAACGACAATTTAATTTCTTGATTATTGCCCAAAGAGCCATCAAGCCAATTTATAGAGGCTTCTATGACTAGTTTTGGTGCAGCTGTTGGTACATCGACATCTATTACATCCTGGCAATTAAAAAAAAGAGATAAGAATAATAATATAAATAGATAGTTTTTCATTTTTTCTAAAATTTAAAATTATATGAAACAGCTGGGATAATACCAAATATGGCTAGTCTAGTAGCTTCATTTACACCAGTTTCTGGGTTTTGCCCAAATGAAATAGAGGCTGCATTTTTTCTGTTGTAGGCATTGTAAACACCAAATACCCAATAACTTTGCCAGCCTTTTTTCTTTTCTGGTTTTGGGGTATAATTTGCTGAAAAATCGAGTCTATGGTATGTAGGAAGGCGATTTGCATTTCGATCGCTATAACTAGGGATATTAATACCGTTATATACGTATTGTCCATTTGGGTAGGTAATAGGCTGTCCTGTTTTAAATGCAAAATTAGCATTTAAGGACCAATTAGTGTTTAAATCATAGCTTCCGGTAATAGAAAGATCATGAGTTTTATCATAAGGTGTACTATACCATTTCCCATTAGCGATGCCTAATTCATTTGGAGTGCGTCCTGGGGTTTGTTGTTCTGATTTTGATAAGGTATAAGCTAACCAGCCTTTAAATTTTCCTTCATTTTTTTTAATGAGTAATTCCAAGCCATAAGCTCTAGCTCTACCGTTTAAAATGACTTGTTCTATTGCATTATTTGCAATTAAATTTGCACCATCTATATAATCTATTCTATTTTTTACTTTCTTGTAAAAACTTTCAATCTCTATAGAATATGTATTGTCTTTTATAGTTTTAAAATAACCAATAGCAACCTGATCTAATAGTTGTGGTTTTACATATTTACCACTTGGTGTCCAAATATCAAGTGGGGTAGGAGAGCTTGTATTCGATAATAGGTGTAAATATTGACTTAGCCTATTATAACTTGTTTTAATAGATGAATTCTCATTTAACTCGTATGCTAAAGATAATCTGGGTTCAAGATTAGAAAAAGTAGCTATAACATCACTACGTTTAAAAGTATCTACTCCAATAGGATCTGCTTTTTCATAAATTTGTATAGCATCATTAAAAATTACAGCTTGGTCGTTCTCATATTTATTTAATTCATCTTGTCCTAAACGATGAAAAGTACTAAATCGTAATCCATATGATAATCGTAATTTATCAGATAATTTTTGTTCAGCATCTATATATAAAGCATTTTCAAACGCATATTTATTCGTTAATTTATAAGGATTTATTCCAGATGTGGCTGTAGAAGGTCTGATATCTCCAGGATTAAAAATATGGTATATACTATTTAAACCATACTGTAATTTAAAACTGTCACTTAAATAATGTTTTAAATCGTATTTTACATTTACATTTTGAATGCCAGAGTCCCATTTAAATTGCACAAATTTTAAATTTAAACCATAATAATAATCTGAATAGATAAGGGAGAGATTAGAGAATAATTTATTAGAAAATAAGTGATTCCATCTAAAATTAACAAGAGAATTCCCATAAGTGTTTTCAAAACTTTTGGAAATATTAAATACATCTCGGCCAAAATAACCAGATAGATAGATGTTATTTTTATTGTTTAATTTATAACTTAATTTAGTATTTAAATCATAAAAATAGGCTTTAAAATCATCTATTTTAAAGAGTGGTAAAAATAAATGAGCATAAGAACTGCGCCCTCCTAAAAGAAAAGAGCCTTGTTCTTTTTTTAAAGGCCCCTCTAAAAGTAAACGACTAGAAACAAAACCAACACCTCCATTGGCATGAAATTTTTTACTATTCCCTTCTTTCTGATAAATATCTAAAACGGAAGATACACGACCGCCATAGCGAGCAGGAATTCCTCCTTTATATAGTTTTAAATCTTTAATGGCATCTGGATTAAATACAGAAAAGAATCCGAACAAATGAGAAGAGTTGTAAATTGTTGCTTCGTCTAATAGTATTAGGTTTTGATCAGCAGCACCACCACGAACATTAAATCCTGATGCACCTTCCCCAGCATTGGTAACTCCTGGGAGTAGGGTAATGGCTTTAATAACATCGGCCTCACCCAAAACTACTGGTATTTGTTTTATTGTATTAGATGTTAATGCATTAACACTCATTTGAGGTTTTTTAATACTTAGTTTTTCTATATTTTCAGTAATTATAACTTCATCAAGACTTTCTAAGTTTTCCGTTAAGTTAAAATTCTTGTTTATATTATCTGTTAATGAGACAGTTTCTGACTTACTAGTATAACCTAAATAACTTAGTATAATTTTGTAATTGCCTTTAGGTAATGTAATAGAATAGAAGCCATATTCGTTAGTTATTGTTCCTGTATTTAATTCTGGTATAAGAATATTAACACCAATAAGTGTTTCGTTACTTGTTTCTTCAGAAATAGTACCACTTAAAGTGTATTTTTCTTGAGCTTGAATGTGAAAATTAAATAGTAAAAGACAGAGACAAAGTAATTTGTTTTTTTCTTTCATTTATGAAGATTGATTGATGGCTACAAAAATAAATAAAAAAGCCCCTATAAAGGAGCTTTTAACATAACTTTACAGTACGTTTTTTAGTTATTTAATATGCTATTAAGTGTAGCGCTTGGCCTCATAGCTTTATTTATTAATGCTTCGTTAGGTTCATAGTACCCACCAATATCCATAGGTTGGCCTTGTACGTCATTTAATTCATCTACAATTTTAGATTCATTATGAGTTAGTATTTCTGCAATTGCAGTAAAACGTTCTTTTAAATCGATGTCTTTTGTTTGTTTTGCTAGCTCTAATGCCCAATACATGGCAAGGTAAAAGTGGCTTCCTCTATTATCTAGCTCATTAACTTTACGAGAAGGGCCTTTTTTGTTTTCTAATAAAATTTCTGTTGCGTTATCTAAAGTTTCCCCTAAAATTTTAGCTTTTGGGTTATTGTTTACTTCACTAAAATGCTCTAGAGATACAGCTAAAGCTAGGAACTCTCCTAAAGAATCCCATCGTAAATGATTTTCTTTATTAAATTGTTGAACGTGTTTTGGAGCAGAACCTCCAGCACCAGTTTCAAATAAACCTCCACCGTTCATTAAAGGAACTATAGATAGCATTTTTGCGCTGGTACCTACTTCAAGTATTGGAAACAAATCGGTTAAGTAATCTCGTAATACATTTCCTGAAACGGAAATAGTATCCTCACCTTTTTTTATACGCTCTAGAGTAAACTCTGTTGCTTTTATAGGCGATAGTATTCTTATGTCTAAACCAGATGTATCATGGTTTTTTAGGTATACATTTACTTTCTTTATAAGTTCTGCATCATGTGCTCTATCTTCGTTTAGCCAAAATACAGCAGGTGTTTGTGAGGCTTTCGACCTCGTTACGGCTAATTTTACCCAGTCTTGAATAGGTGCATCTTTAACTTGGCACATTCTCCATATATCACCAGCTTCAACAGTATGTTCAATAAGTGTATTTCCTGAAGCGTCAATAACACGAACAATACCATTAGTTGTCATTTCAAACGTTTTATCATGCGATCCGTATTCTTCAGCCTTTTGCGCCATTAACCCAACATTTGGAACAGTTCCCATAGTTGTAGGGTCGAATGCGCCATGTTTTTTACAAAAGTTAATAGTTGCAGTATAAATTCCTGCATAACTACTATCAGGAATTACTGCTTTAGTATCTTGTAATTTACCGTCTTTATTCCACATTTGTCCAGATGTACGAATCATAGCTGGCATAGAAGCATCAATAATAACATCACTAGGAACATGAAGGTTGGTAATACCCTTGTCACTATTTACCATTGCAATATCTGGTCTTAAAGCCATTTCCGTATTAATATCGGCCAAAATTTCATTACGTTTAGTTTCTGGTAATTCATTAAGGTTGTTTAATAAATTTCCAAATCCATTATTTACATCGACTCCAATTTCATTAAATGTTTCAGCATGCTTTTTAAAGGTGTCTTTAAAAAATGTTCGAACGACGTGCCCAAATATAATAGGGTCGCTAACTTTCATCATTGTAGCTTTCATATGTAATGAAAACAATAGGTTTTTGTCTTTAGAGTCTTTTATTTGCTCTTCTAAAAAGTTTAATAAGGCTTTTTTATTTAGTACAGATGCATCTATAATTTCACCTTTTAATAGCTCTAAATCATCTTTTAAAACGGTACGATTTCCATTATCATCTATATGTTCAATTTTTACAGAAGTAGCATTTAAGATAGTTACCGATTTTTCATTGTGTGCAAAATCGCCTTTTGTCATTGTTGCAACATGAGTTTTGGAATCGCTAGACCATGCCCCCATAGAATGTGGGTTTTTTTTTGCATAATTTTTTACGGCTTTAGGAGCTCTTCTGTCTGAATTCCCTTCTCTTAATACTGGATTTACAGCACTCCCTTTAATTTTGTTGTAACGGGCTTTAATTTCTTTTTCTTCATTCGTTTTTGCTTCTTCAGGGTAGTTAGGTATTGCATAGCCTTGAGATTGCAATTCAGAAATAGCAGCAGTTAATTGAGGTACAGAAGCACTAATATTTGGCAACTTAATAATGTTTGCCTCAGGCTTTTTTGCTAAATCCCCTAAAAATGCTAAATCGTCTGATACTTTTTGATCGTTCTTTAAAAAATCGGGAAATGCAGATAATATTCTGGCAGCCAAAGAGATATCTTTTGTTTCAATATGTATTCCAGAAGGTTCAACAAAAGCTTTAACTATGGGTAAAAATGATCGAGTAGCTAATGCTGGTGCTTCATCTGTTTTTGTGTAGATAATCTTTGATGTTTGTGACATACTTAAAGTGCTTTGAATTTATTTAAAAAGAGTTGCAAAGATAATAAATTAGATGGCTACTTTAAAGAGAGAAAGTATCGATTTTTGGTAAGTAATTTTATT
>JAHDGB010000101.1:0-1842 GCA_020627885.1 Flavobacteriaceae bacterium
GGTTCAAAATCATGTATAGAAAAAGCATAAGGATAATTATAACCATCGTAACCTATAACATCGAATGGATGTGAAGCGTAAACCATATCAAAAATATCATCTTGCTTTTTTATTTTTACTAAAAACTCTCCAGATTCGTTATTGGTTTCTAATTCATAAGGTCTGCGAATATCTCGTTCACAATATGGTGAATGCTCTAATAATTGCCCAAACCAATTACGATAACGTTTTGGTGTATATATTGGCCGGCGAGATTCTACTATGAATAAACGATTATCTTCTCCATTAAAATCGAGTTTATATATAACCCCTCTAGGAATTAAAAGATAATCTCCATATTTAAAATCTAGATTCCCGAGATGAGTTCTTAGTTTTCCAGATCCCTTATGTATAAAAAGAAGTTCATCTGCATCTGCATTTTTGTAAAAATAAGAGGTTGTAGATTTTTTAGGAGCTGAGAGTATAATATTACAATCACTATTAGTCAGTACTATTTTTCTACTTTCTAAATAATCATTCTCTGGTTTTACTTGAAACCCTTTAAAACGATAAGATTGTATATGATTTTTTTTTGCAATTTTAGGTGCAACACAGTATTGTTTTTTTATTTGCTTTACTTGTGTCGGTCTCTGTTCGTGGTATGAATTTGAAGACATTCCATCAAAACCTATAGTTCCAAATAACTGTTCATAATATAATGTCCCGTCTGGCTTTCTAAATTGAGTGTGTCTTTTATGAGGAATTTTTCCTAATTTATGATAAAATGGCATAATGATTTGTATTACTAATTAAACATTTACTCGTTTTTATAGTTTAATTACATATCATTCTGGGTTTCTTTTAATAAGAAATTTTAAATAGGTTAATATGTCTGGCCAAATAAATCTCATGAGACCACAAATATCGTAATTTTTTTATAGTTTTAAAAACTTATCAAAAAGATCTTTAAAACCAAAAACCAATATTAAAAAACCAATAGTGTTTACTTAATTCTGGAGACCAAGTGTATTTTGCTTCTATAGGACCTAAAAAAGTTTCTATACCATAGCCTAAAGCATAGCCTGTATATGCTGGAAATGCAAACCAATCAAAATCTACATCTGTAAATAAATTGTCTTGTACATTAGCAAAATTGGCAGATAATAAAAGATGATTTTTTTTAAAAATCTTATAATCAACATTTATAGTTCCTTTTAAAAAGCTGCTTGCATTTATTGATAAATAATCATACCCGTAAAAGCTTTTAAAATTGTTTATAAAATTATTTGAATATCCTCCTAGAATAAAGTCAAACGATCTATTTTTTTTAGTATTAAATGAAGCCCCAGCTTCTCCTAGAATGTTAACGCTCAGTTTAGAAGTTAATCGACGTGCATAACCTAAATCTGCAGATAAGACAGAAAATTCTGAAAAGTTATTTTTAAAACCTGAAGAATATAAGTAAAAATTAAAATCACTATTAAAATAAAGTCCTTCAGAAGGGAAATGTTTATTATCAAAAGAGTCGAATTGTAAATTACTATAAAGACTAATATAATTGCTATTGTCAAAAAAGGTTTCACTTTCATTAAGAGTACTGTTTATTACCGTTTCTGTTTTAATTTTATACTCTTTTTGCTCTATACCTAGAGTTAATGCAAAATCATTTTTATACTGTGTTTTAACGAATACTCTGTTTGTAAAATCGACATATTTAACATTAAGTTTGTTAACTCCTGACTCAGTTAATTCTATGGGAGTTAAAAATATATCAGCCGACAAGTTTTTGTTAAATTCATTATATCTTGATCTTACACCAAAACTCCAGGAATAGCCTTTATCTATATAATATTCAAAATTATA
>JAHDGB010000101.1:1942-8406 GCA_020627885.1 Flavobacteriaceae bacterium
ATCTTACACCAAAACTCCAGGAATAGCCTTTATCTATATAATATTCAAAATTATACCTTGTATTATCTCCAATTATTAAATCTAATGACATAACATCATTCTTAAATAGGAATTGTTTTTTAGTAAAGTTTGCTAACAAGGCACTTTTATATAAACCATCATAATGTAATCCGAATTTTAAGAAAGTAGTTTTTTTAGTTTCTTTTAATTCGCTGTATAAATCATAATTATCTTTTTCATTTATAATAGAATGCACTAATTTGTAGGTAAAGCTATCAAAATTATTAGTTGCTAGTAAATTATTAGTTCCACTAAGAAATCGTTTGTAACTTATTTTTTGCCCTGTATTAAGTTTTAGTTTCCCTAAGACATAAGATCTAGTATACTTATCCAGTCCCTTAAAGTATGCTTGATTAATTTGTATACTATCTGGTACTTTCCCTTTATAAAAATGCGCCCTTTTTTTTACTTGACCATCTGCTAATTCTTTTAATTCTCTTAATTTTAATTTTGCAGCTATTTTTCCATTGTTAATAATTTGGTTGCCTTGAGAAAATGAAATAAAGCTAAAATCTTTAATATCAGGCTTAATGTAAATATCTGTTTTTTTAGACTTAATTTTCATATCATTTATTGTACGAAAATTATTTATTTGAAATAATATTTCTGGTGCAGAAGATAGGTCTACTCGTTTTGATAAACCATCTTGGACATCTACACCAATTATAACATCCATTCCTTTTTTTCTAAGTTCATCAATTGGATAATTGTTTGTAACGCCACCATCAATTAACAGTTGATCGTCTAATAGAACCGGTTGGTATAATGATGGAAATGCGCCACTAGCTATTGCGGCTTGTACCAAGTTTCCTTTATCTAGTAAAACAGATTGTCCATTTTCAATGTTTGTAGCCATGCAGAAAAATGGAATAGGCAATTTATCAAAATCATTAACATCACTAACATGAAGAGTCAGTTTTGATAATAAGTTAAATATATTTTGTCCTCTAGATAAAGCTGATGGTAGTTTAACAGCATAGTTATCGAAAGGTAGTATTGCTGCGTATTTTTCATCATTCTCTCGTTCATAAAAAGTTTTTGTGCTTCTCGGTGTATTGTCATTTAAAATATCGTCAAAATCAATTTTCTGAAAAATTGAATCTAACTGTTTTCCAGAATACCCCGAAGCATATAAAGATCCTATTATTGCACCCATGCTTGTTCCTGCAACATAATCTACACGAATACCCAAACTATCAATAACTTTTAATGTCCCTATATGTGCCAATCCTTTTGCACCACCCCCACTTAATACCAAGCCTACTTTTGGGTCTTTAAAGTTCTCTTTTTGAGAGTACCCAGAAACACATATTAAAAACAATAGTATTAGAGCAATAATTTGTCTCATTTTTTATGGTAGTAATTATATATTTTTTTAGCTCTAGATGCTCCTATTACTTCTTCAAGTTCATCTAATTTAGCATTAGCTATTCGTTTAGCAGATTTAAATGTTTTTAATAAATTTACAATAGTTTTTTCTCCTATACCAGGTATGGCTTCCATTTCTGTATTTAATGCAGTTTTGCTTCTTCTATTTCTATGATGCTCAATTCCAAATCTATGGGCTTCATTACGCAATCGTTGTATAATTTTTAGGGTTTCACTTTTCTTATCTAAATATAGCGGAACGGGATCGTTTGGGTAAAATAATTCTTCCAAACGTTTTGCGATTCCTATAATTGCAATTTTATTTCTTAAATTTAATACATTCAGACTTTTTAAGGCAGAAGACAACTGACCCTTTCCTCCATCTATTATTATAAGCTGAGGCAAGGGTTTATCTTCTTCAACTAAACGTTTGTAACGTCTATAAACAACTTCCTCCATAGATGCAAAATCATCGGGCCCGATTACCGTTTTTATATTAAAATGCCTGTAATCTTTTTTGCTTGGTTTTCCATTTTTAAAGACCACACATGCTGCAACAGGATGAGTCCCTTGAATATTAGAATTGTCAAAACATTCAATATGTCTTGGTTCTTCATTTAATCTCAAATCAGTTTTCATTTGCATCATAATGCGTTTTACATGCCTGTCTGGGTCTGTAATCTTTACTTGTTTAAAGCGTTCTAGTCGATAATATTTAGCATTTCTTTCTGACAAATCTAGGATGTGCTTTTTGTCTCCCAATTGAGGTTGAATTACTTTTATGTTTTCTCCAAGTTCAACTTTAAATGGCACGTATATTTCTTTTGAATTAGAATTGAAACGTTGTCTAATCTCTGTTATTGCAAGTTCTAATAATTCTTTATTTGTTTCTTCTAATTTTTTTTTAATTTCTAAGGTATGAGATCTAACAATAGAACCGTATGATATTTGAAGAAAATTAACATATCCATAACTTTCGTCACTAACAATAGAGAACACATCTACATTGCTGATTTTTGGATTTATTATTGTTGATTTCGCCTGATAGTTTTCTAAAACAACTATTTTCTCTTTTATTTTTTGTGCCAATTCAAATTCCATTTCATTGGCAAAATGTTTCATTTGTTTTTTAAAACGGTACAAAGAATCTTTAAAATTTCCTTTAAGAATTTCACGTATTGCGATTATATTGTCTTCATAATTTTCTTCTGTTTCATAATTTTCGCATGCTCCTTTACAATTTCCTAAATGGTACTCTAGACAGACTTTATATTTTCCTGCTTCGACTTTGTCTTTATTTAAATCGTAATTACAAGTTCTTAGTTGATACAGACCTTTAATAAGATCTAAAAGCGTGCTAACGGTTTTCATGCTTGTATATGGTCCGTAATATTCGCTTCCGTCTTTTATAACTCTTCTTGTAGAAAATACTCTTGGAAAACGTTCTTTTTTAATACAAATCCAAGGGTATGATTTATCATCTTTAAGTAATATATTATATCGGGGCTTATACTTTTTTATTAAATTATTTTCTAATAATAATGCATCAGTCTCAGTGCTTACAACAATATGCTTAATTTTTACAATTTTTTTTACTAAAACCCGAGTTTTTCCACTTTCATGTACTTTGGTAAAATAAGAAGATACTCTTTTTTTTAAGTTTTTAGCTTTTCCAACATATAATATATTTCCTTCTGCATCAAAATATTGATAGACACCAGGTGCATTTGGCAAAGTTTTAAGTTGTATCTCTAAAGTGGGTGTATTCATTTAGAATCAAATTTAATTATTTCTTTTAAACCATGCTTTCTTTTAAATTTATAAAACATTAATTATTTAAATGCAAAAAGACTGTCTTTTCAGACAGTCTCTCTTATATGTATTCTATATTTTATTTTTATTGTTTGACTAATTTTTTAATTTGAGTATGGTTATCTATCTCAATTTTACAAAAATAGAGCCCTTTTGGCCATCTAGAAATATTTACTGTATGTTTTCCTCTACTAATAGATGCTTCATGAAAAGTGCGCCCTTGACCATCTGTAACCTGTACTTTAAAAATTTTGTATTCTTCTTTGTAGGATATTGTAAACTCATTTTGTGCAGGATTCGGATATAATGTTACTAATTTCTCTATTTCTGCATCTGCATACAATGGTTTTACAATAAAACTATAAGAATTAGATATGGAAGATTCTCCATTTTCACAAATGCCTTGTACTGTAAAGCTATACTCACCAGGAACTAAAGAAATTACAATGGTAGTGTCATTGGTATTAACTGTATGTATAAGTATTCCATCTGAGTTATAAACCTTTACAATATAGTTATCGACTAAAGCTTGCCCGTCCCATGAGAAATGAACAGGTCTAGTTCCTGATCCTATATTAATTCCTTTTGCACTTACATCTAACCCTATAATAGGGTCTTCTCCACAACTAACACATTGGTCAGCTTTATAGGCATAACCAATATGGTTGGTCACATTAACATTCCCATCTCCAGTTGTATCCGAAAGGTTGTCCCATGGGCTCCATAAAGTTGCATGTGCTGCAATTGAGTTTTGTAATCCTGTATAACCATGAGCTCCCATAGATCCAGAAACCCATTTTGCATATTTTTCCATACAGCATTCTGGAGTAGAGTTATTGAAAGGTAATATCGCAGAAATAAAATAATCACTTTTATGTTCGGCATCACTAACAAATTTCCCTTTTCCTTTACCATAAATATATCCTTTAGAAATCATTACGACAGATAAAATATGATTTGGATGCAATGTTACTCCTCCATCATAATTCATTGTATAGTTTTCATATTCTAAACCATCTTCTTCTTCTTGAAAATGGATATCTACAGGCGTATTAAAAACAGTTACTATTTGACCTCCAACATCACTAACAGTATCGCTCCAGTCTATACCTGAATCAAAATCTTCAACGATCCCTGTAATTGAAGAAGCTAAATCTACTATATTCATCCAAAATTCTGGATTCCAAGTATCATCTTGTGCTCTAGATAATTGAAACTGTCCTCCTTTTAAAACAGTTACATTAGTATCAGTTCCATATTGATCTATTGTAAATAGTGCCACGTCATCTTCTACTGCTGCAAAACAAGAATGTGTCCCCCATCCACCTTTTGCTGAGGTGCCAACCCATGATTTACTATAATAAGCAGCTTTTAAATACATCGTTTTTGAGCAGCCACAATCTTCTGGTAAAAGAGAACCATTAGTGCAGATATAATTAAAAGATAAACGCGAATAACTGTTAGATGATACTTCATCTCCAGTAATTGATTTCTCATACTCGTATTCATTATTCGTTGAAGGAGAGTTTAATTTTAAACGCTGTCGTGTAGCAGTGCCATAAATTTGCTCTTTATACCAAGTGGTTAATCCTCCTTGATTTTCAGGTGGTGAAAATTGATTAGAATAACTAGGAGCAACATCATAAGAAGAGTTTACAGTAACGAGAGCACAATTACATTCTGTCCCTCTTGTATTCTTATTGTTTCCTTTTAATTGAGTAATTAATTTAGAGATATTAGATTCCATTCCTCTTTTTTTATCAGCTATTTGCGATAAATATTGATCTAATGGTATGTTTTGATCTTTTCCTTCAGTTTGCCATAATTGTAAGGAATTAAAAAGTTCTTTTGATATTTCAATGGCATCATTTGGGGTTAAAACCTCATTACTCTTTTGTGCGAAAAGAGCATTATTAAAGGAACTTAATAAAATTAAACCTATAAAAAGAATAGGATTAAATTTTAATAAATTTCTTACATTGGATAATTTTTTCATGATAATAATATTTTAATTAGTTACTAGTTAGTATTGATATTTGAAATTCATTACCCAAAAATTATTCAACTAAATAATAAACTTTACTATATTAACTATCGATAGCTTATTTTTGGATAGAAAATAATTGAGACTATTTTAAAATTCTTTAATTAAAATGAACATAGTTATACTATCGCGTAACGCTAACTTATATTCTACAAGTCGTTTGGTATATGAAGGTGAAAAACGAGGTCATGAAATTGAAGTTATAGACCCTTTAAAATGTGATATTATAATAGAAAAAGAGAAGCCTACTATTTATTATAATGATCGATATTTAGATTACGTAGATGCTATTATACCAAGAATTGGCGCTTCTGTAACTTTTTATGGTTGCGCTGTGGTTCGTCAATTTGAAATGATGAATGTTTTTACTACAGTTGCTTCTGATGCTATTTTAAGATCAAGAGATAAATTAAGAAGTTTGCAGCGTTTATCTAAAGCTGGAATAGGTATGCCAAAAACAGTATTTACTAATTATTCTAGAGATGTTGAAGAAGTTATTAACCATGTTGGAGGAGTTCCAGTAATTATTAAACTCTTGGAAGGCACCCAAGGATTGGGTGTTGTTTTGGCTGAATCTAAAAATGCAGCTGAATCTGTTTTAGAAGCTTTTAATGGTTTACAAGCGCGTGTTATTGTTCAAGAATATATTAAAGAAGCAAAAGGGGCAGATATAAGAGCTCTGGTTGTAGATGGCCATGTTGTAGGAGCTATGAAACGACAAGGGAAAGATGGGGAATTTCGATCAAACCTACATCGTGGTGGTACGGCAAATATTATTAAATTATCTGAAGCCGAATTAAAAGTGGCAATGAAAGCGGCTAGAGCGCTAAAACTTCCAGTTTGTGGTGTCGATATGCTGCAGTCAGAAAGAGGCCCTTTGCTTTTAGAGGTAAACTCTACTCCTGGTTTAGAAGGTATAGAGATTGCAACTGAAAAAAATATTGCTAAAAGTATTATAACATATGTAGAAAGAAATAGAAAATAGATGAGTGAAAAAGAAGTATTTGAAATATTAGGAGAGAAAATAGCTTTAGGAGAAAGTGTAGAGGCCTCATTTGGTGTAGCAAAATTACATTCTACAAATACTATTGATGTTCCTGTTCTTATTGAGCGATCAAAAATACCAGGCCCTACAGTTTTAATTACAGCAGGAATACATGGTGATGAAGTAAATGGTGTT
>JAHDGB010000102.1 GCA_020627885.1 Flavobacteriaceae bacterium
ACTCTCCGGCAGAGACACTAGACTCAAAGTCGATATCAATATTATTATCATTCATACTTTTTTGAGTGGATTTTCTTTGTTTTTTCGAGTTTTTAGATGAAGTAGTAGTACTAAGAGAGCTAAAAGCCGATGATGGAACATTAAAATAGGAACCTGTAGGGTTTCCATCGGTATCTTTAAATAGGATATAGGCTCCAGAAACAGAGGCTGTAGAAGAAAAGTCAATATTAAATCCTGATTCTTGAAAGGCTTCTTTTCTATCTGTATTTATTTGAAAGTCTAAATTGCCATTTGGAGCTGGGGGCATACCGTTAACTTTTGTGGCACCATTAATTACAATTCCAGATTCTAATACAGAAGTAGGAATTTTTTGATCTTCACTTGCATTTTGTGTATTGGCTAAATCAACGTTTGAAGTGTTTTGAGTAGGGCTTTCTTCGTCTTTATTACAAGATATAGAAAATAGAATTGCGAGTACAGCAATAATTGCTAGTAGGTTAGGTTTTTTCATTATGTTTGGGGTTTAATTTGTTAAAGCGCAGAACGCTAAGTAAATATATGAATATATTTAGATATTTTACTCTTATATAAGCATAAGTTTTTTAAGTCAAATCAATTTTAATTTGCTTCATAAGCTCTATAGTGTCTTTAAACATAACAAATTCTCCATTTTTAAAATACGAAATTTGCCCTGTTTCTTCACTTACAGTAATTGCTAGAGCATCTGTTTTTTCTGTAACCCCAACAGCAGCACGATGCCTTAAACCAAAACGTCGGGGTAATTTCTTTTCATTGTTTACGGGCAAAATAACTCTGGTGGCTTTAACAATATTATTGTGTATAATAATGGCGCCATCATGTAATGGGCTGTTTTTAAAAAAGATGCTTTCTATTATGGCTTGGGTTACTTTTATATTCATTTCGTCGCCAGTATTTACTAAAAAATCCAAATTGTTACTGCGTTCAAAAACAATAAGAGCTCCAGTTTTTGTACTTCCCATTTTGTTACATGCAGAAATAATTACATCTACATCGGTTTCAATAGTGGCTTCCGTTTTAAGAAATGAGAGTTGATTTAAGAATTTTTTTCTACTAGCAAAATTTGTAGAGCCAATCATTAATAAGAATTTTCGTATTTCTTGTTGAAAAACAACAATTAAAGCAAACATTCCTGCGGTCATAAACCCACCTAAGATATTACTTAATAGTTGCATTTGAAGGGCTTGAGTAATTTTCCAAATGATATAAATAATTACGATACCAATAAAAATATTAATAGCGACAGTACCTCTAACTAACTTATATACATAGTATAATAACAGTGCTACTAAAAAGACGTCAATAACATCAATTAGGGTGAACTTTAAAACAGTATCAAAAATTTCCAAAAGAAAGGTGTTTCAGTAAATTTAAAAATTATATGTTAAGAAGTCGCTAATTGTTCGTATAATTTTACACATTCCATAGCAGCTTTTACATCGTGTACTCTTAGAATCGAAGCCCCTTTATTTAATGCCAGCATATTAAGTGCGGTGGTTCCGTTTAAAGCTTCTGCTGGCGATGTTTTTAATGTTTTGTAGATTATCGATTTTCTAGATAAACCAACTAGTAAAGGTAAATTAGCAATTTTAAAGCCTTCAAGTTCATTTAAAAGCTCAAAATTTTGAGTTGCAGTTTTTGAAAATCCAAAGCCAGGGTCAATTATAAGGTCATTAATACCGTATTTTCTGGCTTCAGTAATTCTTTTGGAAAAATAAAATAGGATGTCTTTTAAAATCGCATCATAATCTGTTAAGTTTTGCATGGTTTGAGGTGTACCTCTCATATGCATCATTATATAGGGTACATTAAGTGATGCTATCGTTTTTAGCATATTTTTGTCTTGCAAACCTGCCGAAATATCATTAATTATTGCAGCTCCATCTTCTATAGCATGTTTAGCAATATTGCTCCTAAAAGTATCGATTGAAAAAATACTATTGGGGAATTCTTTTATTAGTAGTTTAACTACAGGTAATAATCGCTTAGACTCTTCATCTTCAGAAACAAAAGGCGCATTAGGTCTAGAGCTATAAGCACCTAAATCGATGAAAGTTGCACCATCAGTAAGCATTGTGTTTACTTGATTTAGTAGTTGCTTTTCATTTTTATACCGTCCGCCATCAAAAAAAGAATCTGGAGTAATGTTTAGAATTCCCATTACTTTTGGCGTCGATAAATCTATTAGTTTTCCATTACAATTTATAGTCATAGATACTGTTTTGTTAGTTGTTTGTCAAGCATTTAAAAACTTTAAACCATAAACCTTGAACTTTAAACAATTTTATGCGAAATTTACACAAAATACAGTCAGTTTATGCAAGATACATCAAAACAATATGATGCCGTAATTTCTACATGTAGAAACTTGTTCATTAATAAAATGAAGGATTATGGAAGTGCATGGCGAATATTGCGATTACCTTCTTTAACCGATCAAATTTTTATAAAAGCTCAACGTATAAGAGGTTTGCAACAAAATGATGTGCGTAAAGTAAATGAAGGAGAAGAAAGTGAATTTATAGGTATAATAAATTATTGTATAATGGCATTGGTTCAGATTGATAAAGGAGTTGTAGAGCAGCCAGATATAGAGGTTAAAGAAGCGACCAAGCTATACGATGAAAAAGTAGCAATTACAAAACAGTTAATGTTAGATAAGAACCATGATTATGGAGAGGCCTGGAGAGAAATGAGAGTGAGTTCGTTAACAGATTTAATATTACAGAAGTTATTAAGAGTAAAACAAATTGAAGATAACTCGGGCAAAACAATTGTAAGTGAAGGTATAGATGCTAATTATCAAGATATGATTAATTATGCTGTTTTTTCTATAATTCATTTAAGTAAATAAGCCTCTTTTCGATTATTTAAATTAAATAAAAAATGAAAGTACTAGTCGGTATTACACGCATTTTTGTAGGTGTATTTTTTATAATATCTGGGTTTATTAAGTTAAACGACCCAATTGGATTTGCTTTTAAACTTGAAGAGTATTTTGGGCCTACGGTTTTAGATTTGCCTTTTTTTACGCCTTATGCTTTAATGATTTCTGTTTTTGTAGTTGTTTTTGAAGTGCTTTTAGGAATCTTTTTAATTTTTGCATATAAACCAAAGTTTACCATATATAGTTTATTAGTAATGATTGTGTTTTTTACATTCTTAACATGGTATTCAGCTTATTTTAATAAAGTTAAAGATTGTGGTTGTTTTGGAGACGCTATGAAAATGGAACCATGGGAAAGCTTTGGTAAAGATGTTGTTTTGTTAGTGTTGATTTTAATACTAGTAGCTGGTTTAAAATATATTAAACCCTTTTTTGGAAAATTTGTAACAACAATAATTTCGTTGTTAGGCTTTATAGGCTGTTTGGGGTTTGCTTACTATGTATTAATGCACTTACCAGTAATCGATTTTAGACCTTATAAGGTTGGTGATAATATTATAGAAAATATGACAATTCCAGAGAACGCACCAAAAGCTGTTTCTGAATATAGATGGAAATTTAAAGTTAATGGCGAAGAAAAAATCATAACTACTAATGGAGCTTACCCAACGGTAAATGGAGATTTTATAGGGGTTGAAACAGAAATAATAGAGGAAGGATATGAAGCACCAATTCATGATTTTTCAATAGAGCGTAATGGTGAAGATGCTACAGAATCTTTATTGCTAGAAGAACATTTAATTATGATTGTTGCTTATAATTTAGAAAAAGCTAATGTTGAAGGCTTAGAAAGGATTAAAGTTATAGCAGATAAAGCCATTAGGAGTGGTTACAAAGTCATTGGCTTAACAGCTACTGGGCCAGAAGAGCAAGGAAAATATAATAATAAATATGGATTAAATTTCGATTTTTACTTTTGTGATGAAACGGCATTAAAAACCATTGTAAGATCTAACCCAGCAGTTTTAAAATTAAATAAAGGAACGATTATTCAAAAGTTACATTTTAATGATCTTGATGAACTCATTTTAACTCATTTGCCTAATGCTAATCCAAATTTAGATGTCGATTTAAAACGAAAGCTAGATAGTATAATGATTTTAGATCAGAAATACAGAAAAGAAGATTACCATGGTAATGCGGGTGAACAAGATGCAATAGATCGTACTAATTTATCATTTATTGAAAGCATATTTAAAACTAAAGGTTATCCAGGAAAATCTATAGTAGGCGAGAAAACAAATGAGGTAGCTTGGTATGTTGTTCAGCATTCAGATAAAATTCCAGATTATTTACCTCTTATAAAAGAAGCAGCTACTAAAGGAGAGTTGTCTTATAAAAAAGTTGCAATGATGGAAGATCGCTATTTAATGCATCAGAATAAAGAACAAATATATGGAACACAAGGGATGACGTATGATGCGCATTCAGACACCCCATTTTCTTTTATTTGGCCCATTAAAGACTTTGAAAACGTAAACTTAAGGAGAAAAGAAATTGGATATACAGATTCAGTAGAAGATTACAGTAAAGCCCTTTTTGGAAACGAATTTGTTTTTAAAAATTATACAATCGAAGACATCGCAAACAGAAAAAAATAATTAAAAACCACTGGTAAGCTATTTATTAAATAAAACGATTAATGCATTGCTCACATTGTTTGGGGTAGTTACTGTTATATTCTTTTTATTTAATATTTTACCAGGAGATCCAGCTCAAATGATGTTGGGGCAAAATGGAGACAGTGAGCAACTTGCAATTGTTAAGAAAAAATATGGATTTGATAAATCGAAATCAATTCAGTATTTGTATTACTTAAACGACTTATCTCCATTATCGTTTCATTCAAATAGTAAAACAGACTATACTTTTTTGAAAAAAAATAAATATGCCGCAATAACGTTATTTAAAATAGGTAATACAACCACAGTAATTAAATGGCCATATTTAAGAGAGTCGTTTGCAAAACAAGGGAAAAAGGTGAGTTCTATTTTGTTCGAGACTTTGCCAAACACATTTGTATTAGCACTTTCTGCAATTGTAATAGCACTGTCTATAGGTTTAATATTAGGTGTTATTTCGGCGCTTTATAAGGATTCTTTTTTAGATAAACTAATTCAAATACTTAGCACTTTAGGAATGAGTGTGCCTTCTTTTTTTAGTGCTATTTTGTTTGCATGGTTTTTTGGTTATGTGTTACATAATTACACACATTTAGAAATGACGGGTAGTTTGTTTGAATTAGATGATTTTGGAGAAAAGGTAAATGTTAAATGGAAAAACTTAATATTGCCAGCACTAGTCTTAGGGATTCGCCCATTAGCAGTAGTTATTCAATTAATGAGAAATTCGTTGTTAGAAGTTTTTAATCAAGATTATATTAGAACAGCCAGAGCTAAAGGGTTAAACGAATTTCAAATTATAAGAAAGCACGCTATGAAAAATGCTTTAAACCCAGTTGTTACTGCAATATCGGGGTGGTTTGCTTCTATGTTAGCAGGGGCAGTATTTGTAGAGTATGTTTTTGGATGGAATGGATTAGGAAAAGAAATTGTAAATGCATTAAATACATTAGATTTACCTATAATTATGGGAGCAGTTTTAGTTATCGCATTGTTGTTTATTATAATAAATATAGTAGTGGATATAATATATGTATGGTTAGACCCAAAAGTAAAATTAGAATAATATATGAATATATTTGACTTAAAAAGAGAGGAATTACAATGAAGCGTATAGGGATTATTTTGTTGTTTTTATTAGTTTTTAATTGTAAATATGTAGAATCACCATTGTATTTCTCTGAGGATGCTTTAAGCGAAAAACTGATAACTTTAAAAGGAGAAGAAATAACATTGTTTTCAATTTTAGAAGAAAATAAAGAAAACTTTATTCTTATCGATATGTGGGCGTCTTGGTGTAGAGATTGCGTAGCTGGTATGCCCAAATTAAAAGAGTTACAAAAGGAATATCCAAAAGTTAGTTATGTGTTTTTTTCATTAGACAAAAATGAAAAAAGTTGGAGAGCCGCAATAGAAAAATATAAAATAGAAGGGAAGCATTACTTTATGAAATCGGGAATGAAAGGTGTGTTGGGTAATTTTGTTGATTTAGATTGGATTCCTAGATATATGCTAATTAATGGAAAAAAAGAAATCAAAATATTTAAAGCAGTAAATGCTGGAGATATTAAAATAAAAAAAGCATTAAGTAAACAACAATAATCGTTGGTGTTAACCAACAAAAAAGAATTATGAGAAAGAATATCGTTGCAGGAAATTGGAAAATGAATAATGACCTAGAAGAAACAAAATTATTATTGAATGAATTAAAAAAACAGCAAAAAAAATCTGAAGCAGAAATAATGGTTGCTCCAACATATATCAGTTTGGATTCCTCAGTAAAAATTTTAGAAAATTCTGACATTGAAGTTATTGCTCAAAACATGCATTTTGCAAATAGTGGAGCTTATACAGGAGAAGTAAGTGCTTCCATGTTAAAAGCAATAGCAGTTAACACTGTTATTCTTGGGCATAGTGAACGTCGTAGTTATTTTAATGAAACGAGTGAGTTATTGGCAAAAAAAGTTGATGCAGCTTTAGCTAATAATATGCGAATAATTTTTTGTTTTGGAGAAGAGCTAAACGATCGAAAAAACAATAATGAAGAAGAGGTTGTTGCTTCTCAGATAGAGCGTGCATTATTTCACTTAGAAGCATCGGTTTGGGATAATATAGTTTTGGCTTACGAACCAGTTTGGGCAATTGGTACAGGAGAAACTGCAACTCCGGAACAAGCACAAGATATGCATCAATTTATAAGAAAAACGATAAGTAATAAGTATAGTGATACAGTAGCGAATTCAATTTCAATCCTTTATGGAGGAAGTGTAAAAGCAACTAACGCTAAAGAGATTTTTTCTAAGCCGGATGTAGATGGGGGCTTAATAGGAGGGGCATCATTAAAGGCAAAAGATTTTTTTGCAATAGTAAATGCGTTTTAAAAACAATGAATATGAATCAGGTTAATATTATTTATATCGGCTATTATTTTAAAGCAAAACCATTACAGCCAGCTATAGAAATATTAATTGCTGAACTTGGGTATGCTGGATTTGAAAGTTTTGTAGAAACAGAAGATGGAGTTTCTGCTTATATTCAAAAAGAACAATGGAATGAAAGTATTTTAGATGATATTATGATTCTAAAATCTGATGAATTTGAAATTACTCATACTTTTGAAGAAATAGAACAAACGAATTGGAATGCAGAATGGGAAAAGAATTTTACCCCAATTTTAGTAGATAATGTGTGTTCAATTCGAGCACCTTTTCATGAAAAACCCAATGTAGAGTATGATATAGTAATAGAGCCGAAGATGAGTTTCGGTACAGGGCATCATGAAACGACTCATATGATGATTCAGCATATTCTTAAAATCGATTTAAAAGAGAAATCGGTTTTAGACATGGGGTGTGGTACAGGGGTTTTAGCAATATTGGCAGCTATGAAAGGTGCAGACCCAGTTGAGGCAATTGATATAGATAACTGGTGTTATATTAATAGTCTTGAAAACATAGAAAGGAATAATACGCTTCAAGTTAAGGTTTTTCAAGGAAACTCGGATTTATTAATTAATAAGACTTTTGATGTAATTATAGCAAATATTAATAGAAATATCTTGCTAAAAGATCTTAATATATATGCAAAATGTCTTAATGATGATGGCATTTTGTTATTAAGTGGTTTTTATAATGAAGATAGATCTATTATTGAAAAAGAATGCAAGAAATATGGCCTTTTTGTAAACACTGAGTTAGAGTTGAATAATTGGATGTCTTTAATGTTTTGTTTCTGAAAGAATATTTTTTTGATTAAATTTTTATGTAAACCATATTTAATAATGGTTATTGATTTTAAAGCCATTTTATTTTGTGTTTAAAATTAGTTACTTTTGTTATGTAAATAGATTGATTATGAGTGTAAAAGAAAAGGGACAAGAAGATGTTGCAGTCTTAACCAAAGAGAAGAAAAACAACGAAATAATACTTTATAATGACGATGTTAACACGTTTGATCATGTCATTGATGTTTTAATGGCAGCTTGCGATCATACATCAGAACAGGCAGAACAATGTTCAATTTTAGTCCATTATAAAGGGAAATGTGTGGTTAAGACTGGAGCTTACGATGATTTAAAACCTCGATGTTCTAAATTGCTTCAGGAAGGACTTAGCGCAGAGATTATATAATTAATATTTAGCTTTCTATATACATAGAGGTATAAGAAATAAAGGGGAATAAGTCAAAAGAAGCTTCCAAAATAACTAACAAATAA
>JAHDGB010000103.1 GCA_020627885.1 Flavobacteriaceae bacterium
ATAAGAAAATTGCTTTTTTCATAGATTATGTATTAATTAATTGTGACACAGAATTTATCTGTGTGTTAAAAATACAATTAATTACTGTTTTTAAGGCATTTTATATTAATTTTTGATGTATATCTAGCTTATTTAAAGAGAAGTTAACCCTGTGTTGTTTAATTTTTTAAAGTTTATTTTAATGGTCGTTATTTTATTTTCTATAAGCATAGAATGTTGCCATTGTAATTCTGTGTTAGATAGTTTTATTAGTTTAAATTGAGTAGGTTTGTTTACTATTCTTTTTCCTTTTTTTTGAGTAGTAACTATAGAAAATTCCTCATCATTGTTTTGTTGGTTTAATTCTTGAGGTTGGTATAAAAATTTACGTTTTCCAAAAGAACAATATAGGTCATTTATATTATATTCTCCAGAAAAAGTATCAGGATTAAACTTCCAAATACTTTGGTAAAAACATGCAAGAGAAACATCATTTAATAATACTGAATCACTAACTATTTTTTTATTGTCATTTGTAGTAATACTTTCTATCAGCCATCTTCCAGAAACTTCTTTTAGTAGTGGTTTAGAAGCGGTACTTAAAAAAATAAATGAAAGTAAAAGGACAACGGTTTTTTTCATTAGTTTTGGTTGTTTTATTTTCCTGCAAAACTAGTTTAAGAGAACCATATTTTAAATGATTTTTTAAGTAAATTTTGTGTAAATACTAAAAATTATTGAAGTGATCATATTAGAGTAATATTTATGATGAATAGTCAGAAAACTGATTTAAAATGATAGGTATTCTTAAAATATTTCGATTATAATTTAGTTGAGTATTTAAATTAATACATGGCGTATTTAGAGCATTATATTTTCTCTGAAGGATTCTAAATAACCTTTTATTTTTAAGACAACTAAGTAAAAAGGAGAACTTAACTAATATGTAATCCGTTAGAAACTGTTTTAAGCGTAGTAGTTGTATCTGGGTTTACAAATACAAGTTTTCCATCTTCTGCTTCTGTCATTAAAATCATTCCTTCGCTTTCAATTCCTCTTAGTTTTCTTGGTGCCAAATTTACTAAAACAGTAACTTGCTTTCCTATAACCTCTTCAGCAGAAAAACTTTCGGCAATTCCTGAGACTATAGTTCTTGTGTCTATTCCTGTGTCTACTTTTAAAACTAAAAGCTTTTTAGCTTTTGGCATTTTTTCAGCTTCAATAATAGTACCTACTCGTATGTCTAATTTTGTAAAATCTTCAAAGTTTATGGTTTCTTTTTGCGGTTCTATAGCTTTATTTTCTGTTTCGTTAGCCTTTTTAGTGGCTTGTAGTTTATCTAACTGTGTTTGTATGTCTTGGTCTTCAATTTTTGAGAAAAGAAGCTCAGCTTTTCCTATTTTATGACCAGCAGGTAATAGCGTATTTTTTGTACTAACTTCTTCCCAAGTGGTTACAATCTCTCCCTGTGTAATATTTAAAATAGTTTTTAGTTTTATAGAAGAAAACGGTAAAAAAGGCTCACTTAATGTTGCTAAAGCTGAAGCAATTTGAAGGGCTACAAACATGATGGTTTGGGTTCTGGATTCATCTTGTTTTATTACTTTCCAGGGTTCTTCATCGGCTAAATATTTATTTCCTAATCGGGCTAAATTCATAAGTTCTTGTCCAGCCTCTCTAAAACGGTAACGCTCTAATGAATTTGAAATAACTTCAGGGTATGTTTTAAGCGTTTTAAGTGTTTCATTATCTATTTCATAAAAATTACTTGGTTCAGGAACAACACCGTCATAATATTTGTTAGTTAAAACCACTACTCGGTTAATGAAATTTCCGAAAATGGCTACTAATTCGTTATTGTTTCTTGCCTGAAAATCTTTCCATGTAAAATCATTATCCTTGGATTCTGGTGCGTTTGCAGTTAAAGCATAACGTAATACATCTTGTTTATCGGGAAAATCTTTTAAATACTCGGGTAGCCATACTGCCCAGTTTTTAGAGGTCGATAATTTATTCCCTTCTAAATTTAAAAACTCATTAGCAGGAACGTTATCTGGTAAAATATATGAGCCTTCAGCTTTAAGCATAGCAGGAAATATAATACAATGAAATACAATATTATCTTTCCCTATAAAGTGTAATAACTTAGTGTCTTTATTTTTCCAATACGGTTCCCAGTCTTTACCTTCGCGAGCGGCCCATTCTTTAGTAGCCGAGATATAACCAATAGGGGCATCGAACCATACGTAAAGTACTTTTCCTTCTCCTCCATCTACCGGTACAGGAATTCCCCAGTCTAAGTCACGAGTTACTGCTCTTGGTCTCAAACCATCATCTATCCATGATTTACATTGTCCGTAAACGTTCGATTTCCAATCGCTTTTATGATCTTTTAAAATCCATTGTTTTAAAAAATCTTCATGCTTATCTAATGGTAAAAACCAATGCTTTGTTTCTTTTAAACTTGGTGTATTCCCTGTAATTGCCGATTTTGGGTTAATTAAATCGGTAGCATTATGGCTGGTACCACACTTTTCACATTGGTCCCCATAACTTTCTTCATTTCCACATTTAGGACAAGTGCCAATTACAAAGCGATCGGCTAGAAACTGATTAGCTTCTGCATCGTATAACTGTTCTGAAACTTCTTCAATAAATTCTCCTTTACCGTGCAATGTTTTAAAAAACGCGGAAGCTGTTTCATGATGCGTTTTTGCCGTTGTACGCGAGTAATTATCGAAAGTAATACCAAAATCTTCAAAAGATTGCTTAATAATTGCATGATATTTATCTACAATGTCTTGAGGGCTAACACCTTCTTTTTTTGCTTTAATTGTAATGGGTACACCGTGCTCGTCGCTACCACAAATAAAAGCAACATCATGGCCTGTTAATCGCTTATATCTAGCATAAATATCTGCGGGCACATATACACCAGCTAGGTGCCCGATATGTATTGGGCCATTAGTATATGGTAGCGCAGCAGTAATGGTATATCTTTTTGGTTGCTTCATTTTTGTTATGTAATGTCTGGTTTAGCGTTGTCTTAATTTTTAATTCGAAATTAAAACTTTTCGATTGCGCTAAAGTAGATAATATGTTTTAACTTAATTAATAGTCGCAAAATTAATGATTTTGAAGGGAGTTATTACAAAATAAAAACGCCTTTAGTTTAAAGTTTAACTAAAGGCGTTTATTATATTATTCTGTTAAAAAGGTATTAGTATTGATTGGCTGGTATTATCGAACAATTACTGAACGGCTATAATGTTGGTCTCTTACAGGTATTCTACAGATATATTGAGTACTTAAATCAATATGAGATTCTTGTCTAATATTAATAGTATGATCTCCTGCTAGTAATATTTCATTTTTTAATGTAGCCACTTCACGACCTATAATGTCATACAGTTTAACATCGATATACTGAGTCTTAGGGTTTTTAATTTTAATTAATGTTTGGTTATTGTTGTACATTACTAAATGAGTAAAACTATTGACTGAGTTAGGATCGTTGTTATTTATAGAAGCACAATTAAACCCTAAATCTAATCGATTATAGTTTTGCCCTAGTAAGGCCTGATTAACAATTGCTGGGCTAATACATAACCATTCTTGCATATACTTCTCTAAAATCTATATCGTAAATCAGATTGCCATATTCATTTAGAGTGGTTAAACTGGGATGGTTTCCAATAAGGCCATTACCTTCTAAGCCAGGCCAAAAAGCATTAATGGTGCTGCAGTGCCATGATCTGTTCCTTGAGAACCGTTTTCGTTTGGGCGTCTACCAAATTCACTAAAGGTCATTGCTAAAACATTCTTATCATGTTCTGAGTTTTCTAAATCATCAAAAAAGAACTTAATTGCAGTAGATAGGTTCGTTAATAACTCTCGATGTTTGTCTTTTTGATTGACATGGGTGTCAAATCCACCTATTGGGTGTTTCATCAAAATGTAATAATAAAAATGCCAATAGTAAATTAAACAAAAACTAAAGGCATTTTAATACAAATTAGGGAATATTATCTTTTTAGGGTAAAGTGTGCTTTAAACACTTTGTCTTCATTGTTATTAGGATCTTTATAGTTAACCACAAACCAATAATCGCTTGTTGGTAAAATTTTATTATTGTATACTCCATTCCATCCTTTTCCTAAAGGGTTAAGATCTTTTAACAGTTTGCCGAAGCGATTAAATATGTAAATTTTTGCATCGGGGATGCTTTCTGCTCCTAAGATATTCCAAGTATCGTGGTAACCATCTCCATTGGGCGTAAAATAAGGAATGTAATCTATTATAATTATACTTAAACTCGTTTCTCCACAACCATTAAGGTCTCTAACTGTAATGATATGTTCTCCAGCCGAAACATTCTCAAAGGTATAAGTATTAGTTCCATTTGTAACCCATTGCCCATTATCTATATTAAACTCATATTCAGTATTAATACCACTAATAGTTCCAGCTGTAGCAAGAATAGTATTGTCTTCAATAAAGGGTAATGAAATTTGCTCTAAATTAAGCGTAGGAGCGGAGCTGTATGTTACTTTAGTAAAAGTGTTAGGATCGTTTGGTAAGGTAGAGCATCCGGTATTGTTATTCGTTACAATTATATTATAGGTACCCGAGTTAGCAGGAGTAATAATACCATTCGTTTCATTTTCTAATAGAATGCCGTCTAGGTACCACTCAAAAGAATAGTCATTGGTGTTTAATCCTGTAGTAATTGTTTGAGGAGTTTCACCATTATCTACACAAATGATTTGATCGTTTAAATTAATTATCGGGATAGGGTTTACCATTAAAGTGAGTTCGGTTATTTCATAACAAGAAGAACTGTCTATAGGTGTTCCTGAACCATTATCTATCATAGTGTCATTATCTACTCTAGCATATATGATTTGTGGGTTAATGGTATTTGTATAGGCTATTGCTAAGGCATTTATTTTAGAATTTGCATCCGCTAGGCTAGTATAAAACGATACTGTAAAATTTGTAGGGTTTTGCCCATTTAAAATTGAAGGGATTTGAGAAGATAAATCAAACTCCACATTATCGTTAGTCGTATCGTCATCAAACTCCACATTATCGTCGCATAATTCATACCATTCTAGGTTTTGATTTGCTATTGCATTTTGCACTTCAATATCAAAGCTTGTAATATTGCTACATGTGGTATTCGTATTAGTAATATTTGCGTAAATTTTCTGAGGATTTCCTTGTGTATTAGTGTATGGACTTGTTAGTGGGTTAGTTGCCGTTTGCGCTTCTGCAAGTGTTTCATGGTAAGTAACAGTATGTATAGTTGGGTCTTGTTCATTAAGAACTTCTTCCGTTTTGCTCTCTAAATCAAAATCATATAAATTGTCATCATTATCATCGCAAACCACATAATTTTCTATGTCATTAACTAAGGGTAAAGGGGTAACTATGAGATTGAAATTTTCGATTGAAAAACAATTTGTTGTCGCATCTTCAACCCTAACATAAATGGTTTGTGGGTTAGAGGTATTGGTATACGATGTCGGCAAATCGTTTAACCCAGAATTTGCATCGTCTAACGATATATGGTAAGAAACAGTATAATTTAAGTTTCCTCCAGAAGCTTCATTCGTTTTAATACTTAAATCGAATAGAGTAGCCTCGTTAGAATCGATATCGTCGCACAGCTCATAATTAGAAGGCGAATTACTATCTGGAATAGATTTAGTCGTCACATTTTGAGAGAATACAGTAGCGCAACTTCCTTGTGTAGTATACTCTACAGTATAGGTTGTGTTTGGTGATACATTAGTTATAGCTCCTGTGTTTGCATCTATTAAAGCGCCATCTGTAGGAATAGGATTAAAAGTAAACACACCGCCGAGGTTTCCGGTTATAGTAGCACTAACATCCGAACAATTAGCCATTAAGGTAAATGAAGCATCGTCCAAGCTAAGGGTTGTTACACTTTGTATGCTATTAGAAGAACAAGCTCCTTGTGTTGTATATATAACAGTATATGTTGTAGCATGAGTGGCATTAGTTATCGTTCCGGTATTTGGTTCAATTAAAGCGCCATCTGTAGGAATAGTGTTAAAAGCAAAAATACCACCAGTAGTCCCTGTTATGGTAGCTATTGCTCCTGAACAATTGGGTGTTAAATTAAAAGACGAATCTTCACTAGTATTAACTATTAAGTTAAAAGTAGGAGTTGCACTTATGTTTTTACATCTATTATCCGCTATGCGCTCTAGGCGAACGTATATAGGTTGCGGATTAGAAATATTTGTATACGGGCTCGTTAAAGGGTTTATGCCTTGCTCCGCATCGTCTGCACTTAAGTGATAAGTCACGATGTTTTCCAAAGGGTCTTGAGTTCCTAAAATTACAGTAGTTTGAGATTCTAAATCGAAAATTGCACTACCATCATTATTTACGGTATCATCGCAAACCTGCATATCTTCAGTGGGGTTTATAATAATGCTCTCTACATCTAAAGATTGTGAATCGTATAAGCATCCAAATTTATTTATTTGTACAAAATAACTCCCCGATTCGGTAGGAAAATAAGAGTTAGAAGTGGCTCCAGGTATTGCCACACCATTTAAAAACCATTGGTAACTTTCAAACCCACCAGTAACTTCTAATAATTCGGCGCCTGGAATACATGTAGAACCCGCAATATCTAGTTCTACAATAGGAATGGTATCAAATCCAGAAAAATAACCGGCTATTCCAGCTGCGGCATTAGCGCCTAAAAAACCTACGGCTATTGGTCCTGTAGATTCTACAGAAACATTACCATCTATATTAGTAATGTAAAACGTTTTCCAATCGAGGTTGCCAGTTACAGCAATAGCTACAGGTAATGCAACATTCCCAGTACTGTCTTTAACTTGGATTTCTGTATCTGGAGTAGCCGTTGAAGCTATAATTGTTACACCACCACCATTAAAATCTAAACCGGCCACATCTTTAAAATCGGATATGTTATCTAATTTGTTAGGTAATAAGCAGTTCACTGGTGCTATAAAATTTAAGCCAATAGTTTGTATTTTGGGAGCGCCAGCTAAAACTTGGTACGCATAAACTTCTTTGGAGGTTTTAACATACATATTGGCTCCAGCATTTGCAGAGCTGTAATTATTTCCAGGAATTTCAAAATAGTCGCCTTCATTTATAGTTGCTATTGCAGCAGTAGCACCGTTTACAAAAATTTGTGTTTCGTTTTGTGTCGCGATTATTATTGGAAATTCGGTTTGATCTGTTCCATTTCCTCTAATAAAAATATATTCTTTTCCTAAGGAAACTTCAGGTACAGGCTGATCGATACCAGAATCTCTTCTGGAATCGTTTGCAACAACTCCCGAGTTTAAATTTCCGTTACTAATTGCTATTTTATTGTTAGAAACAATAGAAGCACCTAACCATCCAGTAGAGTTAGCTGCGTTTTCTTTAATAACGGCTTCAAGCACAAAAGACTCTCCTTTATTAAGTGTTTTGGTAATCGTATTATCTGTAATTCCTTGTGGGTTAGCCCCAAGCCTAAAGACACAGTTTGGGTCGTAGTTAGATATGGTAACACTAGTATTGTCCTCGGTAGCCATAATGCCTAAAGTAGCACTTAAATTAGTGTTATTTCCTATAGCAGCTCTATTTGGGATGCCTCCCCATTTAAATGTTGTGCCTAATGCCTTTCTTCCTTTTAATGTTAGGGAAGCCGCTTGTGCACTACACCGGCCTCTATAATTTACATAAAATTTTTCTCCTCCAGTAGATTGAAATCGCAATCCGCTATTAGATATTACGACACCTGTGTTTGCGTCATTAATTAAAGTAATGTCATTATTGCCATTAGCAAGATCGTATTTTGCAGGAGCAGTATTAGATATAGAATAGGTTGTTAAAGGAGTTAACGAATTGCCACGAAATATTTGTACAGTAAACGCTGTTGTTTCTGGAGTAGAAATATAAAAGGCTTGCTGCTCTATAGATCGGCTATTAGTATTTTGTTTTAATGGCGGAAAAAAATGCATATCACTCAGTTGTGCATACAAGCTTGTATTGCAACTTAGAAGTAATAGTATAATTAGTATTTTTTTAACCATTCATTTTGTGTTAGTTATATAAATTTGAGCCAGTGGATTAATAACTAGAATGAAAAGGTATTATTCATTTTTGTATTTATATAATATCTTCGATATAATTAATTTTTATTAGATAAAAATTAATTTTTTAACTGATTAACTGTGTTTTATGAGTTTTTTTTAATTTATATAACGAATTAAATAATTTAAATGAAATTAAAATTGAGCCATCATTATGGTTTTTAAAAAAAATGTACATTTACCA
>JAHDGB010000104.1 GCA_020627885.1 Flavobacteriaceae bacterium
ATTAAAACGATTGAGTTTTATGAAAAGGCATTTGGGTTTAACCGAAAATTCATAACACCAGAAAGTGATTATGGAGAATTAATTTCTGGAGAAACAACTATTGCGTTTGCTTCAACCAAATTGGGGAACTCCAATTTTAAAAACGGATTTGAAAAAATCACGAATTCTAATAAACCATTTGGAGTAGAACTGGCTTTTACAACTGAAAATATAGAAACAGATTTTCAAAATGCAATCAATTCTGGAGCCAGTGAATTTGTGCCTTTAAATGAAAAACCTTGGGGTCAAAAAGTTGGGTATCTTCGCGATAATAATGGCTTTTTAATTGAAATATGCACACCGATTAAAAAAGAATAACCCTATTTAGCAGCATCTCAAGCTTGAGCCTTTTTTTCTCGAATACGTTTATACATTTTATAGCCTAACATTATAAGTAGTCCTAAAACTAAAATGCCTATTACTCCAAAAACCCAATTAAAGGCATTCTTTAAAATCACTAAAAAAACAACTGCAAATAAAATAAAGGTGGCGCCTTCATTCCATAATCGCATAAAATTAGACGTCTTCTTTACCATATCGTTTTGCAGTTGTTTAAAATAAAAATGTGTTTTAATATGGTAAGCAATAAGTAAAATCACAAAACCTAATTTAACTTGCATCCACGATTGCTCTAACCAACTAGGGATTAAAACGATTAACCAAATAGCAAATAGTATTGCTAATATTGCAGAAGGCCATGTTATGATATACCATAAGCGTTTTGCCATTATTTTTAATTGCTGCCCTAATATTTCTTTATCTGGAGAAGGTTTATGAAAAGCTTCAATTTGATACACAAACAATCTTGGGATATAAAATAGGCCAGCGAACCATGTAATAACAAAAATAAGATGTAATGATTTTATGTAGTTATAGTATTCCATTATTTTGAACGCATAGTGTTTAAAAGGTTCTACTTATTTAATTTTAAATTTACCAAATTGTTTTAATTGATTGTATTTTTTTATCAAGCAATAATTTTTACTCCTATTTTTTCAATTTATACTTTATTTCTCGAGATAAAAAATACCCCGTAACAAGAGTTGATAGCACATCAGCAATAGGAAAGGACATCCAAACACCTAACTCGCCATAAAATCTTGGTAGTATATAAAGTAAAGGCACAAAGAAAATGGCTTGCCTTGTTAAAGTTAATAATAAAGCTGGTAATGCTTTACCAATTGCCTGAAAGTATGCTGCGCCTATAAGTTGTAAGGCAACAACAGGTACAGCTGCAAATGCCCAACGAATGGCTTTTGGAGTTTCTTTAACTACAGCCTCATCTTTTGTAAATAATTGCGTAATGGTTTCTGGAAAAAACATAAGCCCAATAAACACGACAGTCCCCAATATAGTCGCGTATTTTATAGCGGTAAAAATCACTTGCCTAACACGATCATACTGTTTTGCGCCATAATTATAGCCTGCAATAGGGATAAAGCCTTGTGTAATTCCAAAAACAGGAAATAGTACAAACATCATCATTCTACCTACTATTGCATAGGCAGTAACCGAGGTTTCTCCTCCAAAATCGAAAAGCAAATTGTTTACTAATAAGTAAGTTATACTAACCACAGCTTGTCTCGCTAGTGTTACAAAACCTAATGATCCAATCTCAGAAACTACTGCTTTATTTAATTTAAAATGTGAAAAATTAATTTTTAATTCAGAATGCTTAGATAAAAAATACCAGCCAATAAATAAAGCAGCTAAGACATAAGATGAAGTAGTTGCCCATGCAGCCCCCATCATTCCCATATCTAATAAATTAATAAAAATATAGTCTAACACTAAGTTGCCTACAGAAGGAATTAACATGGCATACATAGCAAATTTTGGTTTTCCCTCTGCTCGAATAACGTTATTCCCCATCATAACGAAGCCCAAAACAGGAACTCCATAAACCACAATTTTATAATAAATTTTTGCTGGCTCAAAAAGGGTTCCTTTCCCTCCAAAAGCAGGGATTAAATGATCTATAAAACACAACCCTAATAGCGCAAAGGTTAATGTAAAAACTAATGTTAAGGTTAATTGATTGCCAAAAACCGTTAATGCTTTAGGGGTATTACCTGCTCCTAGTGCACGAGAAATAATAGAAGACCCTCCTACACCAATAGACATCCCCAAGGCAGCAATAAAAAATGATACTGGAAGTACTACATTAATAGCAGCTATCGCATTTGCCCCTATCCAGTTTCCTACAAAAATAGTATCGACTAATATATTTAGCGACATTACTAAAATACCAATAGAAGCTGGCACTGCTTGTTTAACAAGCAGTTTACTTATAGGTAAAGTTCCTAAATTTTCAGAGCTGTTTTCCTTCATACTTATTTCCTCTTTAAAAAAAGAGAATCTAATTTACTGCTTCAACCGGAGTTAATGCCCATTCATTAATCCATTTTGCTAATAATGATACCCAATTTGGGTTGGTATTAATACAAGGAATAGTATGGAATGTTTTTCCTCCCATTTCATGGAAAATTTCTTCACCTTCTATCGCTATTTCTTCTAGTGTTTCTAAACAATCACTTACAAAAGCTGGAGTAACAATGGCCATTGTTTTGATGCCACTTTTCCCTAAACGTTCAATGGTTCTATCTGTATAAGGTTGTAACCAAGGATCGAAACCCAAACGCGATTGAAATGAGGTAGAATAACTGCCTTGTTTTAAATTCAGTTTTTCTGCAATTAAGCGAGTAACTTCTTTACATTGGTGCCTATAACAAAACTCATGTGCTGGCGATGGGGTAGCGCAACAACTACCGTCTATTTTACAATGCGATTTTGTGATATCTCTCTTACGTATATGGCGTTCTGGTACACCATGATAAGAAAACAATAAATGGTCGTATTCTTTGTCTTTTAAGTTATTAGCTATAGATTTTGAAAGTACTTCTATATAATCCGAATTATTATAAAAAGCAGGAAGCGATTCTATTTTTAGTGTTGGAAAATGTTCTTTTCTTATTTTCTCGGCTAATACTAAAATAGTTTCTGTTGTTGCCATTGCATATTGCGGATATAAAGGAATTAAGAATACTTCTTCCACACCTTTATCTACTAGCTCTTGTATTCCTTTTTTTATAGTCATACTGCCATAACGCATTGCTAATGCAATAGGAAAATTTGTTTCTTCTTGTACTTTTGCTTTAAGTGCTTCAGATAATACTATTAAAGGCGAGCCATTTTCCCACCATATCTTTTTATAGGCTTTAGCAGACTGCTTTGGTCTTGTATTTAAAATAATCCCTTTTACAAGTAGTGTTCTGGCCCAAAGAGGCACGTCTATTACACGCTCATCCATTAAAAACTCTCCTAAATATTTTTTTACATCTTTAGGCTCTGGACTATCTGGAGATCCAAGATTTACTAATAAAACCCCTTTTTTTTGCTCTAAATATGAGGCGTTGTTTTGATTCTCTTTTATCATCGAATTATGCACTTCTATCCTAATGTCTATTTTTGTTTTTTGTTAAATGCTGCTCGAACTTTTTCAGGTATTATTGTATTAATAACACTTGTCATGGCATCATCATTCCCTACAAACTTCCAACCTTCAAAAGATACATTGTATACGGCATACAAATTACTATTAACCGTAATGATTAAAGCAAGGTGTTCTGCATCTAGTGTAACATTTTCTTCTCCAAATTGACTTTTCATCGTTTGCTTCATAAAATCCATAAATACTTTTTGATCCTCTACCGGTTTTTCTTTTTCGGAAATAAAAATCATTTTCATTGTATTGGTGTAATCTATATTTACATAAGAACTATTATCGTGTTCTAAGATATCGGTTATGTTGTTAATCTTAGACGATAAAAATTTAATTTTCATTTCTTTACTGTCTAGCATTTTGTCCATCCCAGCTTTCATCTGTTCTTTAGGAAATGTCTCAAAAACTTTTGGGTGCATATAATTTATAACACCTTCTGAGTTGTTGGTTTCAACGTAACCAAAATATTTTAGAGTTTCTGCTTCTATAGTCTTTTTGTCTACCTGAGCGTATAAGGATAAACTAAAACACACGAATAACTTTAATAATAAATTCTGCATAAGTATTTAAATTATAGATTGAATGTATTTTTTTGGAGTAATGCCGTATTTTTTTTTAAAAGCTGCTATAAAATGACTAGAAGTACTATAGCCTACTTTTAATCCTACTTCATTTACATTATGGCTTCCTGTTTCTAGTAATTTACGAGACACTTCCATTTTATAGTCGAATAAAAAACTATAAACGGAGTCACCATAAATTTGTTTAAATCCTTCTTTTAGCTTTTTTAGGCCTAATCCTATTTCTTCAGAAAGTTCTTGTAATGTAGGCGGTTCTGCCATTCTATTAATGATAATATCTTTTGCATGCCTTATTTTTATGACATTGGTTTCATCTACTAAAAAAGGACATTGTTCTATATTAGCATCTTCTCCTCTGTTAAAATATAGACTCAAAATTTCGTAAGCTTTTCCTTTAAAATAAAGCGATTTAATAGATTGATTTAAATTAAAATTAATGATTTGGTTTAAAGCTATAGCCATAGAAGGTGATATTTTACCATCTTTATAATATTTCTTGTCCCTATTATCTTCACTTAAAAATGTAATATAATCGGCCTCTTGAGAAAATAATCCATGAAACTTTTTTATAGGTACTAAAACAGATACCAACCACGAATTAGGAAACACCTCTAAATGAATAGGCAAATCACGCTGTGGGTTATATAATAACAACGATGTTTCTTCAATAACGTTTAAGGTGTAAGCTCCATTATTAAAATTAAAGTTGCTTTCTCCTTTTAAGCAAAAGTGAAATTGAATATAACTGCTATCTATCTCTCTGTCAATTGTTTCAACTTCATTTTTCTCATTTTGATAAGTTAGTACAAAAAAACCATCGCCAATAGTAGTCTCAGAAAAAGTTCCTTTAGCGACACTTTTTTCATGAGTATCATCAGAAACAGGAATTGATTTATTTAGATCCATTCTAAATTAAATATTGTAAATCATTGATTATTGTTGCAAAAATAAGCTATTTATACGATTAAAAAGAAAAACAACACAAAAAACCACAAGCGGCATTAAAAGTTCTTTAAGCGTTACTTTTTTTAATACTATCCCATTATTTTTGTAGCGAAAATCGTTTCGATTTATTTTAATGAAGCAATACAACATATCTAGAGGAACCTATTTCTATGCCATAGGGCTAAGTTATAAAAAAGCCGATGCTGAGATTAGAGGGCATTTTAGTTTAGACGAAACGTCTAAACTAAATTTACTTAACCAGGCAAAAACTAATAGTATTGAAAGTTTAATTGTAACATCAACTTGTAATAGAACAGAAATATTTGGTTTTGCACAACACCCTTTTCAATTAATACAATTATTATGCGATAACACAAAAGGGACAGTAGAAGAATTTCAAAAAGTGGCTTATGTTTATAAAAATAAGGAAGCCGTATCTCATCTTTTTCGTGTAGGCTCTGGTTTAGACAGTCAAATATTAGGTGATTTTGAAATTATTAGCCAACTAAAAATAAGTGCTCGTATTTCAAAAAAACACAATTTATTAAATCCGTTTATAGAGCGTTTAATTAATGCTGTTATTCAGGCAAGCAAAAGAATTAAGACAGAGACCGAATTATCCTCTGGGGCAACCTCGGTTTCATTTGCTTCTGTACAATATATAATGAAAGAAGTTGAAGCCATTTCTAATAAAAATATTTTACTTTTTGGGACAGGGAAAATAGGGCGTAATACCTGTGAAAATTTAGTGAAGCATACTAAAAACGAGCAGATTACTTTAATAAATAGAACAAAAAATAAAGCAGAAGCTATTGCAGGAAAATTTAATTTAGTTGTTAAAGATTACTCACAGTTGCAAGAAGAAATAAATAATGCAGATGTTTTAATTGTTGCCACTGGTGCTCAAAACCCTACGATAGACAAACACCTTATCCAATCTAAAAAAGAGCTTTTAATTTTAGATTTATCTATACCCAAAAATGTAGACACTAATGTTACTGAATTAAACAATGTAAACCTTATACATTTAGATGATTTATCGCAAATTACAGATGAAACATTAGAAAAACGAAAACAACATATACCTATAGCAGAAAGCATTATTGAAGACGTTAAAAGCGAGTTTAATAGCTGGCTTGAAACCCGAAAATTTGCGCCAACTATTAAAGCCCTAAAAGAAAAGCTAAACAGTTTTGCGACCAATGAATTAGATACACAGCGCAAAAAAACAGAAAATTTTAACGAAGAGCAAGCCCAGTTAATTAGCAATAATATTATTCAAAAAATAACCAATCATTTCGCTCATCATTTAAAAGATGAAGAGATCTCTACCGATGAGAGTCTAGAATTAATAAAAAAAGTTTTTCAGCTTTAAACAATTAAACATGTCTAAAACAATAAGAATTGGTACACGAGATAGCGAACTGGCGATGTATCAAGCCAAAATAGTACAACAACAATTAGAGCATTTAGGACATAAAACAGTATTAGTTCCTGTAAAATCTACAGGAGATGTTGTTTTAGACAAACCATTATACGAATTAGGAATTACGGGAATATTTACACGTACTTTAGATATAGCAATGCTTAACAACGATATTGATATTGCTGTACACTCGCTTAAAGACGTTCCAACTGTTTTACCAAAAGGAATAGTACAAGCAGCTGTTTTAAAACGAGGAAATGTTAGAGATACTTTAGTATATAAAAACAATGAAGAGTTTTTAAGTGCTAAAGATGCTATTATAGCCACAAGCAGTTTACGCCGTAGAGCACAATGGCTAAATCGCTATCCTACACATAAAATAGAAGACATAAGAGGCAACGTAAATACTCGTCTTGAAAAACTAGAAAAAACCCAGCATTGGAATGGTGCTATTTTTGCTGCCGCTGGCATAGGAAGACTAGGAATAAGGCCTGAAGAAGCTTTAAATCTCAATTGGATGATTCCTGCTCCAGCACAAGGAACAATAATGATTGCAGCCCTAGAGGACGATGAAGAAACCAGGTCAATCTGTGCAGAAATTAATGATGATGAAACAGAAATATGTACGACCATTGAGCGTGAGTTTTTAAATCGATTAGAAGGGGGGTGTACAGCTCCAATTGGTGCATTAGCTTTTATTAAAGATGAAGAAATTTATTTTGAAGGTATTTTATTAAGTACAGATGGTACAAAAAAAGTAACTGTTACTCGTACTAAAAAACTAGGTGAGCATAATGATTTAGCAGAATGGTCTGCAAATTATGTCATTGAAAAGGGAGGAAAGCGTTTAATGGATAATATTAAACAATCGTACAAAAAAACGACTGTTTTTTCAACAAAATCATTTACTGAAGACCAACGCCTATTATTCCATGAAAAAATAGTTGCAGATAGTGATGATTTTATAAAAATTAGTTTAAATAGAATCCCGCCCAGATTGCTTAAAAACGAAATTCAAAATGTTATTATTACAAGCAAAAATGCAGTTGAAGCCTTATTAACTAACTTTTCGGCAATTGAACTTCAGTTTAAAAATATTTATTGTGTTGGCCGAAGAACAAAACGACTTGTAGAACAACGCATTGGAAGTGTAAAACATACTGAAAAAAACGCTGAGAAATTAGCCCATTATTTAGTAGACCATATAGAAGGAACAGAAGCCACTTATTTTTGTAGTAATTTAAGACTGGACGACTTGCCAAGAATTTTAAGTGAAAATAATATTACTGTTAATGAAATTAAAGCCTATCAAACCAAATTTGACAGCAAACAAATAGACGAGAGTATAGAAGGCGTATTGTTTTATAGTCCATCGACCGTACAAAGCTATAAACAAAATAATAATGCAAATGGTATTGCTTATTGTATAGGAGAAACTACAGCAAAAGAAGCCCGAAAATATTTTAAAGATGTACGTGTCGCTAAAGTCCCTACTGTAGAAAGTGTGATTGAGCTGGTAAATGAAAACTATATTTAGGGGTGTCGAAAAGCTAAAATAACTTCGTTCTATATCGGAAATATAGCCAGAAGATATTGTGAATTTCTTAATAAAGAAGCGAAAAAGATTAATTAACAAAATTAAAACAGCTAATAGCCAAAAGCTAATAGTTAATAGCTAACAATGATAAAAAACGATTTATTTTTAAGAGCATTAAAAGGAGAAACCGTAGAGCGCCCTCCCGTATGGATGATGCGCCAAGCTGGACGTTACCTTCCTGAATTTATGGCAATAAAAGAAAAATACGATTT
>JAHDGB010000105.1 GCA_020627885.1 Flavobacteriaceae bacterium
CCTGAGTATTGCTCGCCTGTTGCGCCTAGAAAAAAAGAGGAAGAAACCTATGCTTTTGAAGAGGAAACAGAGGTAGATGAAGAACTAGAGGTAATAACACAATTAAAAATTTATCCTAACCCAACTTCTGGAATGGCAACCCTACAAATACAAGAAGCGCTTTTAAACAACCTTAAATTCATTAAACTCTATACCATTAACTCAGTATTACTTAAAGACATAGATGTTAAAGGAGCTAAAAACAAGTTTGATATCGATTTAAGCGAGCACCCTTCTGGACTCTATTTTATACACATACACCTTAAGGACGGCACAAGTATTACCAAAAAAATCATAAAAAAATAAGTTAGGCAAAATAGCAAATACCCTTTATCGCAATAGGTCATTTATACCTATTGCTTAGAGAACCATTGCATTTTTTTAAAATAATAAATAATGAATACATTAAACAAATACCTAAGTATACTCTTGCTAATGGCTTCCTTTGTGGGGGTTTCGCAGGAAAAAAACTCTAATCTTGATGTTACCTACGAGAAGATTAATATTTTAAGTAATGAAAAAGAAATCGTTCAATTAACTGGTGCTAAAAACCAACCGTCTAATACATTTTTAACTTCAAATAGTTTTGCTCCAGATGGTTCTACTACAGGAGAAACTCCTGGATCACTTTCTGTTTCTTTAACTGGTGGGGCACAATACAGTATTCCCATTGCTGTACCTCCTGGGATTAATGGAGTGGTTCCTGAAATTTCATTAGAATACAACAGTCAAAGCGGCAATGGACTGGCTGGTTACGGGTGGAATATAAATGGGATATCTACCATTTCTAGAATTCCTGCAACAAAAATTCATGACAATGAAATTGATGGTGTTAATTTTAATGCTTTAGATCGTTTTGCGCTTGATGGGCAGCGTTTAATAATTAAAAACGGCACTTATGGCGAAAATGGTGCAGAATACCAAACCGAAGCATTTTCTAATCTTAAAATAAAGTCTTTTGGTGATAATGGCCAAGGAATGTCTGGTCCATCTTATTTTATAATCTATTATCCTGATGGGTCACTAGCACGTTATGGGCACGAGCAAAATGCAAAAAGACCTATGAGTTATTCTATAGATTATTGGGAAAACCCTCAAGGTGTTCGTATTAGTTATGAATACGCAAGTCACTCTGACACTAGAAATGCACAACTCATAAAAAAAATAAAATATGGCGGGCTTACCTATAATAATGCTATCAATGAGATTATTTTTGAATATGAAAATAGAAAAATATGGGAAGAATCTTGTATTAACGGTAAAATTATTCAAAGAAAAGCGCTTTTAAAAAACATTGTTATTTCTAGTAATGGTAGCAAATACAGATCTTATGAATTATCACACGAGATTTCCCGCTATAGTCGTTTATTAAAACTACAAGAAAAAAGTGGTGACCAAACACAATCTCACCACCCTATTGTTTTTAATTATTCTAATACTACCCCATCTGTAACTTTCAATAACATTACTACCGATTTAACTTTAAATAATATTAGCCAAACATCTGCTGAAACTTTAGCTTTAGACTTTACTGGCAATGGTAAAATGGATTTTATTGCTTATCCTAAAAACAAAAGTAAATTTTGGTTATTTTCTGATATTGAAAACGGAACTGTAAATGGTGGCTCTACAGTTAATTCAGGAACTTTTGAAACGGTCTTCCCTTCAAAATACTTATATTCCAATAATAAAATAATACAAAAAGATGCTTTAACTCTAGTTAAAAATTCATCAAACAATAAGGTGAATTTTGAAACGTATACGAGTACACCTTCTCAACCTATATATAAAGAGCATACCAAGGTATGGAATGCACCAACTTACAGCTATGATAACGCCGTAAATAATACGGAACAAAGACGAGTACCTCAAGACTATGTTTCTGGCGATTTTAATGGCGATGGTTTAACCGATGTATTAGCCATAGCTAAACCATACATGAAAAGAACCTGTAAAGAGCTGCCACCTTCAGAGTGTGATGGTCCTCAAGAATTACAGCAACTTACTGACAATGATTTAAATGCGAAACCACCATGCATTAGCTGCAAATCCTATTGGGTTAACTCGCCAAGAGCCATATTTATTAATTTAAAAAGAGATATAACCACTAATTTTTCAAATCACTCAGGGACATTGCAACTCCCTTTAAAAGGAGATTATAAATTGTATACTGGCGATTTTAATGGCGATGGTAAAACGGATATTTTACACGTAACCAATGGTAAATTATTTGTTTATACTCTAAATAAAAACAACCTATTACAGTTGTTATGGAAAACAGACGATTCCGATATTAGTATTAGCAGACCTCTTTATATTGGGGATTATAATAATGATGGCAAAACGGATTTTTTACACCCAAGATATAACACTTCTAAATCCTTTAGAATTTATATTTCTATGGGGAATACGTTTTCAAAAGGGACTAAAAATATGCCTTTTGCGTACCAAACTACAAATTGGAATGGTAATAATGGGGTAATGTCTGGGTTTAATTTAATCCCTGCAGATATTAATGGCGATGGTAAGACGGATATTATAGAATATAAAACCACAACTTATAATACCGGTGCTAATGGCAAACAAGTCGTTAAAGTGTATAAAAATTCTGGAATATACTCATCAACGTCCAGCGCTATTACGTATTCTTCTTCTCTAAGATTCGAATACGACGGTGGTACCAGTAAAACAGGAAATTTAACACACTTCCCGATTCCTATTTTCTTAACCTCTAACCTACCGAATAAAAATTTAAGTTTCGCTTCTATTAGTAATAATAAAATTACCTCATTCGTTTTTAATAAAGACCATCGAAAAGAAGTTTTAATACGATCTATAGAAAACAACGGGGTTAAATATGAAATTAAATATAGTGGTCTTGACCCAAAGTATACCGGCTCCTATCCAGACGTTTACAAATATTCAAATACCGAAACCTATCCTTATGGTTCTCTTAGTGTTGCGCCAGGTACTAAGGTGGTTACCGAACTAAAACGTATTAGCGAGGGATCTCCAACTTTACGCCAACAGTATTCGTATTACGATGCAATATACCATACAGGCGGATTAGGGTTTCTTGGGTTTAAAGGCATAGCACAAAGTAATTGGCATACCGATAGTACTGATCGTATTTTTAATATTGCTTTATACGACCATACTAAAAGAGGAGCTTTATCGGCCCAGTACTCTATGAAAAACCTCTACTCATTTACCGTGCCTACCTCTGGATATATTAATAAAACGGTTTATGAAAATACTTATACTCTAGGAAGTAATAAAGTATATAAACTGTCTACTCAATCTAGTCTTACGCAAAATGCAATTAACGGAACGTATATTAATAGATCGTATCTATACGATGCGTATAATAACCCTAAAAAAATAACCATAAACCATTCAGGAAACGGAAGTACGGTTACTGATATTACTTATATTCATAATAGCAGTGCAGACTATAATTATTATATAGGTAGAGTTGCTAAAGAGTTAGAAACATTAACGATAGAGGGAGATGTGTTTAAAACTAGTAAAGAATTTGAGTATTCAGAGCATTTAGTTTCTAAATTAAAACACTATGGTAATGGCACTCCTGCAGATGTAGAAGCTTTTACTTACGATAATTTTGGAAACCTAAAAACAAAAACAATTACGCCTAATAACAGTAATTCGAGAGTCGTTAGGTACGAATACGATAATTCTGGTCGTTTTTTAAAGAAAACAACAAATATTGAAGGATTAGAAACCCTTTACGATTATAATGTTAATGCGGGTACTTTAACTAAAAAAACCAATGCCTATGGGCATGTTACTCGTTTTGAATACGATGCTTGGTTGCGACCTACAAAAGTCATTGATCATTTAGGAAAACAATTAAAAACAACGTATTCCGATGAGCAAGGGCATAAACATACCATTAAAACCATAGCAGATGACAACAGCGAATCTATAGCACTATATGATAGGCTAAAACGTGTGGAAGAGGTTAAAGAAAAAGATGTTACTGGGCAATGGATTGCCACTCGTTATCAATACGATAAATTTGATCGCGTTAAAAAACAAAGTGAGCCTTTTATTGATGGGACTTCTCCTACACAATGGAATGAAACAACGTATGATGTGTATGGTAGGCCCACCAAACAAACCTTATACACAGGTAAAGTTATAAACATTAGCTATAACGATTTATCGGTAACGGTAAACGATGGAACTAAAACGGTTAAAACGACAAAAGATGCTATAGGAAATACCATAAGTGTTACGGATCCTGGAGGCACAATTAATTATAAGTATTACGGCAGTGGCAATTTAAAAACAGCAAATTACAATGGGGTAATTGTGTCTTTAGAACAAGACAACTGGGGCCGTAAGAAAAAACTAACCGACCCCTCGGCTGGTGTATATCAATACGAGTATAATGGTTTTGGCGAAATCACTAAAGAAAAAACACCTAAAGGTGAAACCAATTATACTTACTCTACAATTGGTAAACTTGAAAAGAAAACCATTATTGGCGACGATACTGATATAAAGGTACTTTATAACTATAATTCAACAAGTAAGGTATTAGATAAAATTACGATGACTAATGCAGACGGAAACCATTCTACTTATAATTATACTTACGATAACTTATATAGAATTAAAGAAACCGAAGAAAGTAACCCTTATGCTAAATTTACTAAAAGCTTTACTTACGATGGATTTGGAAGGGTAAGTTCTGAAAAATCTACAGCTAAGTTATTAGCTAATAATAAAACGAGTACTAATACAATACTGCATAATTATGAAAACGGCACTTTAAAATCGATGGCCGATCGTTTTTCTGGTAAATCGTTATGGAACATCTCTAGTGTTAATGCTAGAGGGCAGGCAACGGCAATAACGATGCATAATAGTTTAAGTAAAGAAAGTACTTATGGGCCTCTTGGAGATTTAAAAGAACATAAAGTCATTAACAATGGTGGTTTTGTTCCTGTAGAAATGATGAAACTCACCACCGAGTTTAATGTACAACGTGGCACATTAAATAAACGTACAAGCAGTTTATTCTCTTGGTCTGAAACTTTTGAGTACGACGATTTAGACCGTTTAATTGACTTTAATGATAACGATGGCAATAATAATCATACTTATGATAATTTAGGTAGAATAACAAAAAGCAATACGGTTGGAGATTATAAGTATGCCAGTAACTCCTACCAAGTAAAAGATATTGAGTTAAATACTCAAGGCGATTTATACTATCAAAACAACCCTTTAGAACAGGTCTCTTATAATGCTTTTAAAAAGCCTGTAAAAATAAAAGAAAAAGGAAAAGACCTTGTGCATTTTAAGTACAATGCTTTCATGGGGAGAGCACATAGATTTTATGGCAGTACAGAAGACGATATATCTACACATACAAAAAGCAAGCATTATTCTTTTGATGGTAGTATGGAAATAAGCCATGATAAAACCTCTGAAAAAACCACTTTTGTGACCTACATAGGAGGCGATGCTTATAGTGCTCCAGCAATTTGGAGATCGGAGCAAAAAAATAATAATTCTGTTGAAGATTATTATTACCTTTATCGCGATTATTTGGGAAGCATTGTAATGATCTCAGATAAAGATGGAGCCATTAAAGAAAAAAGGCATTTCGATGCTTGGGGAAATATTGTAAAAGTTGCCGATGGGAATAATAATGAGCTAGAGCAATTAACTTTTATAGACCGAGGGTATACTGGCCATGAGCATTTGCAGGGCGTTAATTTAATTCATATGAACGGGCGTTTGTATGACCCTAAACTAAAACGTTTCTTAGCGCCAGACAATTACATACAGGATATTACCAATACCCAAAATTTTAACAGGTATGGGTACGTATTAAACAATCCGTTAATGTATACCGACCCTAGTGGGGAGATGACAGTGTATGGCCCAGAAAGCGGAGGACCAAGTACTGCTCAACAAGCAGGATTAGGAGCTATTATTGGAAGTTTATTCCTTGTAGATTGGAAATCTGTAAGCAATTGGTTTGGTACCAATTTTAAAAGCGCAAAAAAAGATGTTAAAGGGTTTTTTAATAAATGGTTGAAACCTTTTAAAGATAAGCAAGCGCCTTTAGTAAATTACGAGAATACCGAAGTTATTACTCAAGATCCCCTAGCGGGTAGTAGTGCCAATACTTCTAATGCTTTTTATGCAGGTGGTGGCACAGATGTTGGTGGGTTAGGAGTTAGAACAGGGCCAAGGCATATGCTAAGTCAAGCAACAAATAATAATTATGGACCATGGTATTATAGATGGGGGAATTCTGAGAATATTTTAGCTAGTTTTTCTTATGGTTTGGTTAACGATGCTTTTCAAGTAGTTCAAACTTTGGATGGAAATTTAATTCCTTCAGGAGGGATTAACCCCCTTAAAGGAGGTAGATCTAACTTAAATATAAACGGGACACCTAATTATAATCCTTCAAATGGTTTTATAAATACTATTTCTAATTTAATTCCATCTACACGAGGTATACAAGGCTTAAAATCTATATTGCCAAAAGGCTTGGGTTATTTAAGAAAAATTAATGCTTCTCAGTTTTCTAAACTTTTTAAGGGTAATTTAGCTAAATTAGCTCCTTCTTTCAGAGGGAAGGTAAACAAAGTTATTAATAGTGGCGTAGACTATTTAAATAATCAAATTGCAAATGGTATGGCATTATTACATTCTCTAAAATTGAAAGAAAAAGAAGAAGAAGATAAATCTAACTAAGAAAAGAATGGAGTTTTTAACAGAAATAATTTTTAGATGGCTTATTGTGAATACTTTAGGGTTGTATTCTAGATATGTTTTTTTTAAAATTATTGGTAGAAAAAAAAGCATTAAACAATTAACAGTAAATGAAAATATTAAGAATGATAATTTATCACAGGGCTTATATAACGCTTTAATTGGATTAATAGTTTTTTGTTTAATTTCTATAACCATTGCTTATATTGTATTTTCAAACTAATTTATTATTTGTTTTACTAATTCATATGCATTCTAGTGCTTAGCCCTAATATTTAGTAGAGTAAATATATTAATAAGTACCTAAAATAAAACAACAACTAAAACCAAATAGAGGTCAATATTAAACTATTGGCCTCTATTTTAATACCATATAAAACAAAATGAAGCAGATTATAATTGCCTTACTTTTAATTACTAATTTTAGTTTTAGTCAAGAATGGACTAAAATAACATTAAATGATTTTTCTTCAATTGAATTTCCTTTAGTCCCAGATAAACAAGAAATTAATGGAGATACTTATTTTTCAGCTACAGATAGTTTGGGAATGTATTTAGTAGTTATAAAAAATATAAGTGCTCATAATATTAAATCTTCTCAATTAAAGCAGTACTACAAAGGAGTTATGTCTGGTGCATTAGATAGTGCTAATGGCGAATTATTAAAACAGAATCCGTTTCAATTGAACACCCTTATTGGTGAAGAGATGGTTTATATAGCAAATTCAAACCCTCAATTACCAGATTTAAGACATAAGCGTATTTTAATCAACAACAACAATTTAATAAGCTATGAATTTTGGACTTATGATAATCTAAAACAACAAGCAGCTGCTAATAAAGAGCGATTTTTTAATTCAATTAACATTGTAGTAACTAAAGAAATAAAATCAACACCAAAAGAAACATCCAGTGCTTTTAAAGCCGCATATATTTTTGGCAAACTTGCTGTTTTTATAGGTATTGCAGCTCTAATTATAGGAGGTGTTCTAATTGTCAGAAAAAAAAGACGTCGTCGTAATAAATAATGTCTTGTTAATGCTTCGTCTTTGACGAATATCATATGGTATTAACCAATTATAACTACTAACAGAAATAAAAACAACAACTAAAACCAAATGCTAATCAATAGCATAAACTATTGACCTCTATTAAATAACACCAATAAAAAAACAAAGTGAAATACATACTTACCGCAACCTTTATCCTTTTTAGCTTTTTTTTAATAGCTCAAAACGATAAAGAAAGTACCCCAAAGCAATCTCAAAATATAGAAATAAAATCATCATTTACCAGTTATAAATTTATAGAAAACGGGGAACGAATCTCTAGAAAAGACTTGCTAAAAAAATTAGAAAACAATGAGGCTGCTTTTAACTTATTGAAAAAATCGAATACAGGTAATACTTTTTACATCATCTCTTCAATTATTGGAGGCGGATTAATTGGAATTCCTTTAGGCGATTATGTGGCAGGCAGACCTTCTCC